>CANQKJ010000011.1 GCA_947624465.1 uncultured Oscillospiraceae bacterium | reverse complement strand
CTGTGCGGCCAGGCGGGCGCCTCCGCCGTGCTGAAGGTCATCCTGGGCGAGGTGAACCCCTCCGGCAAGCTGTCCGAGACCTATCCCGTCAAGTACGAGGACGTGCCCTCCGCCCCCTACTTCCCCGCCAAGGAGCGCACCGTGGAGTACCGCGAGGGCCTGTATGTGGGCTACCGCTACTTTGACACCGCCCGGGTGCCCGTGCTGTTCCCCTTCGGCTACGGCCTCAGCTACACCACCTTTGAGTACAGCGCCCTGCAGGTGACCGAGAAGGGGGCCACCTTTACCATCCGTAACTCCGGCAGGATGGACGGGGCCGAGATCGCCCAGCTCTACGTCCACGCCAAGAACCCCACCGTCTACCGCCCCGCCAAGGAGCTGAAGGGCTTTGCCAAGGTGTTCCTGAAAGCCGGGGAGACCAAGACGGTCACCATCCCCCTGGACGACAAGGCCTTCCGGTACTTCAACGTGAAGACGAACAAGTTCGAGATCGACGGCGGCGAGTACGACGTCCTCATCGGCGCCAGCGTGGCCGACATCCGGCTCACCGGGACCATCACCGTAGCCGGCACCAACGCCCCCGCCCCCTACGACATGAGCAGGCTGCCCAGCTACGCCAGCGGCAGCATCAAGGCGGTGTCCGACGAGGAATTCACCGCTCTGCTGGGCCATCCCATCCCCGACGGCCACTGGCTGGAGGGCGAGCTGGAGATGAACGACGCCATCTGCCAGCTGTACTACGCCAAGAGCTGGCCCGCCCGGAAGGTCTACGGGATCATGACCAATATGCTGAACAAGAGCATCCAGAAGGGCGAGCCCGATTTGAACATCACCTTCATCTACAATATGCCCTTCCGGGCCATCGGCAAGATGGCGGGCGGTATGTGCTCGCAGGAGATGTGCCACAGCATTTTGAAGATCGTCAACGGCCACTTCTTCAAGGGCGTGGGCGGCGTGATAGGCGGCTTCTTCCGGCAGCGCAAGGTGCAGAAGAAAGCCAACAGCATGGAGTAAATAAAGGAGGCAAACAAACATGAAAGAATGGATGGAAAAGCATCCGAAGGCGGCAAAGTGGATCCGTGAGGGCGGTCTGTTCATCATCTTCAGCTACGTGGTCACCGCCATCAAGGCCCTGATCCTGATCTTCCTGCCCACCCTCTACCACAACCTGGTGGGGGACGTGGAGTGGCTGTGGCCCGGCATCCCCGTGACCCTGTTCGGGGTGGACTTCAAGCTGTCCATCCTGGGCAACGCGTTGGAGACGGCCGCCGACGGCAGCTTCCTGGTGAACAGCGGCCTGGCCTTCACGCTGGCCAACCTGACCGCCATCTTCTTTGGCGAGTGCATCAACTTCCCCCTCCAACGCAACGTGACCTTCAAGAGCAAGGGCCCCGTGGTGCCCCAGATCATCTGCCACTTCCTGGCCACCGTGGTGGTGTTCCTGGTGATGAACCTGTTTACCTGCGTGTGGAACCCGGTGACCGTGGCCCTCATCCACAACGAGGCCCTGCGGAACACCATCAGCGCCATCGTGACCACCGTGGTCACCGGCGGCGTGTCCATGGTCATCATCTTCATCGTGGACAAGACTATCTTCGCCCCCGGCTGGGGCCAGAAGAAGGCCGACTGAGCGACCATCATACCATCTACACAGCGTCATCCTTTGAGCTGTCTAAACAGTAAAAAACCAGCCACAGTCATTTCGACTGTGGCTGGTTTCATAAGCGGCGCCCCAATAACACGGGGAACGGCCCCTCTGGTCGGCGGCGTCTGACCGGAGGGGCCGTTCCCAACTTGACGCGATGCCCCCGGAATGATATCATGATAGGGAAAAGTTTGCGCCCGCGGCGGCAGAGTTCCGCCCGCGGCTGTGATAGAGGGGGCTTCGGGATGAAGAGGACGAAATATCCCATCCACCCGGACTTCCGGGCCTGGACCCGCATGAACCCGCCGCTGAACCGGGTCCTGCTCCCGGTGATGCAGACCCTGATGCGTCCGCTGTTCGACCGGGAGCGGTCCACGGACGGCCTGACGGTGGAGCGCAGGACCATCCCCGTGGGGGAGGGGACCTCCGTCCGGGCGCTGTGGTATGTCCCCAGGGGGGCGGAGAGGCCCATGCCCTGCCTGTTATACTACCACGGGGGAGGGTTTGTCCTGCCCGCCGCGCCCTACCACTACCGTCTGGCCGGGGAGTACGCCCGGCGGTCCGGGTGCGGGGTGCTGTTCGTGGAGTACCGGCTGGCCCCGAAGCATCCCTTTCCAGCCGCGCCGGAGGACTGCTTCGCGGCCTACGCCTGGGCGCTGGACCGGGCAGGCGGGCTGGGGATCGACCCCGCCCGGACGGCGGTGGCCGGGGACAGCGCCGGCGGGGAGCTGGCCGCGGCGGTCTGCCTGATGGCGGAGGAGCGGGGCCTCCCCATGCCCCGGGGGCAGATGCTGATCTACCCCGTCACCGGGGCGGAGGGCACCGGATCCCGGCAGAAATACACCGACACCCCCATGTGCAACAGCCGGGACATGGAGAAGTACGGCAGATATTACCTCCGGGACCCCGCCGCCGGGGAACACGTCTGGTCCGCGCCCATCGACGCGCCCTCCCTGGCGGGTTTGCCCCCGGCCTATGTGGAGACCGCCGAGTTCGACTGCCTCCGGGACGACGGCATCCTCTACGCCCGGCGGCTGGAGGCCTCCGGCGTGCCCGTGGAGCTGAACAACACCGAGGGCACCATGCACGGCTTTGACATCGTGCTGGACAGCCCCATCGTCCGCGCCTGCGTGGACCGGCGGATCGGATTTTTGAAACGGATTTTTGAGGAGGGGGAGTGACCGGCGTGTTCGGCTTCCGAAAAAAGACGGTCCCGGGGTTCGACCCCGCCGGAAAGGTCCCCGTCATCCGGGCCAGCATCTGCACGGGGGAGAAGACCGCCGGCTACCGGGAGGGCCCGGGCGGAAAATTCACCGAGGTCATGCTGATCCGGGACGACAGGGACCTGCGGGAGTTCCTCGACGCCTACGGCTTCCGCGCCGAGGACCTGACCCACGAGTGGTGACCGGAGATGGACGAAAAGGACAGGGGTGATCCGTTGTGAAGAAAAAAACGCTCTGGATCGGCGCCGGCATCGGCATCGGGGCGGCGGTGGTCATACTCGCCGCGGCGGCCTGGCTGGGGTTCCGCTGGTTCAATTCCCCCGCGAAGAAGTTCGTCGCCTACCACCAGAGCTTTGTGGTCGAAAAGGTGCTGTCCTGGATGGAAAAGACGGCGGACGGACAGCAGCGGCCCGAGGACTTCTCCGGCGTGCTCAATATCACGAGCCGGACGGAGGACCCGAAGATGGACGCCCTTTTGGAAAAGTCGTCCCTCCGGCTGGATGTGCGGCGGGAGGCGGGCAGCCTGGCGGCGGCGGGGGACGTGACCCTGCTGGGCGCCGAGGTGCTTAGCGTGGCCGTCACCTATGACGACGGGGTGCTGGGTTTCCTGCTGCCCCAGGTGGACGAGAACTACTACGTCCTGGACCTGGACCGGCTGCGGGAGGAGCGGACGGGGGCGGCCCAGACGCCCCAGCTCTCGGGGAAGGAACTGCGGGCCCTGCTCCAGACCTATTTTGACGTGGTGTACACCGCCGTTAACGACAGGAACGTGAAGGCGGAGCGAAATCAGCCCGTGGCCATGAGCGCCCTGGGCGGCGGCTTCACCGGCACGGTGTATACCTTTGTCCCCAGGGCCGGGGATATCGAGTCCATGCTGGTCAGTCTGGCCGCCCACCTGGAGGACAGCCCGGAACTGCGGGGGCTGGTGCTGCGCGTCCCCAATGCGGACGCCGTCCTGCGGGCGCTCTGCCGCTGGTTCAGCGGGGAGGAGGACGACACGGACACGGACGCCCCGCCCGACGCGCTGCTTTTGAAGCTGGCGGCCGCCATGCGGGACAACGCCGTCCGGGTGGGGCGGAAGGTGGAGGACTCCGGCTTTACCTGGCTTTTGGCGGTGGAGGGGGACGCCCCCCGGATGATCCATCTGGCCAACGGCGAGGGCGGCGGCCTGGTCTATGAGGCGGCGGAGGAGAACGGCGCGGGGGAGGAGGCGCTCTCCGTGGTCCTCAAGGGCGAGCGGGCCGTCACCGCCCGGTGGGACACCGGGGACGGCAGCCGGCGGAGCGGCAGCTTCACCCTGGCCGGAGAGGACGGGGACACCGTCCTCACCTACGACATGGACGGCGGCGAAAAATCGGTGCTGGGCGTCCCCTGGGGGAGCTGCAGCCTCTCCGGCCCGGACCGGGTCCTGATGCTGGAGGTGGCTCCCGCCGCCGGCGGCGGGGTGGATCACGTCCTCACCGTGGACAAGGCGGAGGGGGACGGCTGGATGGACCACATGACCCTCACCGTCAACGCCGCCGAGGGGGGCGGCCCGGTGGTGCGGCCGGATCAGCCTTCGGTGGATATCAGCGATTACAGCGAGGAGGAGCTGAAGGAGCTGATCGGCAGGCTGGGCAGGGATCTGCTGCTGAAGATGATGGCCCAGCTGATCCTCAGCCAGCTGGGTCTGTGAGGGAAGAGAGGCCGGGAGGTGGCCATGTGAGCGGTCTGCTGGAACAACTGAACAGCGCCCAGCGTGAGGCGGTCACCGCCACCGAGGGGTTCGTGCGGGTCATCGCCGGGGCGGGTTCCGGCAAGACCAGGGCGCTGGCCCACCGGTTCGCCTACCTGGTGAACGAGCTGGGCATCCTGCCGGGGAACATCCTGTGCGTCACCTTCACCAACAAGTCCGCCCACGAGATGCGCCAGCGCATCCACGCCCTCACCGGGGACAACGACACCGGCTTCATCAACACCTTCCACGGCTTCTGCGTGTCCATCCTCCAGGAGGACAGCCGCGCGGTGCAGTACCCCAGGAGCTTCCTGGTGCTGGACAACGCGGACATCGACGATATGCTGCGGATCATCTACGAGGAGCGGGGGCTGTCCCTGCGGGACATGACCTTCTCCGCCGCCCGGGACATGATCGAGATCCAGAAGCTGTACAGGCGGCCCGACTACTACCTGGATATGATCGCCCTGTCCCTGGACGAGCTGCGGGAGAAGTACGACCGGGCCGTGGGGGCGAAGGACATCATCTTCTACGGCTACCTGTACCAGGAGAAAAAGTGCTTCGGCCTGGACTACAACGACCTCATCAAATTCACCCTGTACATTTTCAAAGAGCATGAGGATATCCGGCTCAAGTGGCAGCGGCGGCTGGAGTACATCATGATCGACGAGTTCCAGGACATCGACTCCCTCCAGTATGAGTTGATGGAGGTCCTGTGCGGGTATCACAAAAACCTGTTCATCGTGGGGGACCCGGACCAGACCATCTACACCTGGCGGGGGGCCGACGTGAAGTACCTGCTGGACTTCGACAAGCGCTTCGCCCCGTGCAGGACCATCCTGATGATGGAGAACTACCGCTCCACCCCGGAGATCTTGGCGGCGGCCAACTCCCTCATCGACAAGAACCGGAACCGGCTGAAAAAGGAGCTGATCCCCACCCTGCCCTCCGGCGAGGAGGTGCTGTGCGGCTATGCTGAGACCGCCGAGGAGGAGGCCGCCATGATCGCCGAGCGGGCCCGCCTGCTCCACGACCGGGGGGCGCCCTGGGGGGACATGGCGGTGCTGTACCGGGCCCACTACGTCACCCGGACGGTGGAGGAGGCCTTCCTGCGGGAGAAGCTGCCCTATCACATCTACAGCGGGGTGCAGTTCTTCGGCCGGGCGGAGGTCAAGGACGCCCTCAGCTACCTGCGCCTCATCGCCTACAAGGACGACCTGTCCTTCCTGCGGGTGGCCAACGTCCCCAAGCGGAACCTGGGCAGGCGGCGGATGGCCTTTCTGCGGGACTACGCCGCGGAGCATCTCTGCACCCTCTACGAGGCCCTGACGCGGACCCTGGAGGAGGATGTCTTCAAGGGCACCGGGGCCGCACGGCTGGTCTCCCTGGTGGAGCGGCACGCCGCCGGGTACGAGGGCAGGCCCGTGTCCGAGGTGCTCTCCGCCGTTCTCAACGACAGCGGCTATGAGAAGATGCTCCGCACCGAGGGGGCCCAGGACCGGCTGGACGACCTGGCGGAGCTGAAGCAGTCCGTCCATGAGTATGAGACCACCTGCGGCGAGGAGGTCACCCTGGAGCACTACCTGTCCCATGTGGCCCTGCTCACCAACGCCGACGAGGCCGACGCCGGGGACAGGATCAAGCTGATGACCGTCCACGCCGCCAAAGGGCTGGAGTTCCCCTATGTGTTCCTCTGCGGCATGAACGAGGGGATATTCCCCTCCCGCAAGACCGCCACACTGGAGGGGATGGAGGAGGAGCGGCGGCTGGCCTTTGTGGCCATGACCCGGGCGAAAAAGGCCCTCTACCTCTCCGAGGCGGGCGGGAGGACCTTCGACAACGCCCCACGGTATCCCTCCCGGTTCCTGCTGGATATCGACCCGCCCCTGCTCACCTTCACCAGGGAGCCGCCCCAGGGGCTGGTGGAGGAGGCCAGAAGCTGGATCGCCGCCAGCCAGAGCGCGCTGCCGGAGAACAGGGCGGCGTATATCTTCCCCGCCGGGACGCGGGTGCGCCACCCCCTGTTCGGGGAGGGCACCGTGCTGGACGTGGACCGGGACAGGTCCGCCCACCTGGTCCGGTTCGACGGCATGGCCACCGCCCGCCAGATCTCCTTCAAGGCCAAACTGGAGCGGATATAAAAAAGAGGCGGTGCGAAACGCACCGCCTCTTTCCATGCCGTTATTCGATCTCCAGATGCTTCGGCTCGGGCAGGACCGCCTGCTGTTTGGGCAGGGTCACCTTCAGCACGCCGTTGTCGTACTTGGCCTTGATGTTGTCGGTGTCCACGCCGGACACGTCGAACTGGCGGCTGTACTGGCCGTAGGAGCGCTCCACCCGCACGTACTTGGACTTCTTGTCCTCCTCCTCATGCTCCGAGTGGCGCTCGGCCTGGATGGTGAGGACGCCGTCGTTCAGGTCCAGGTGGATATCCTTCTTGTCGAAGCCGGGCAGGTCGGCCTCCAGCAGGAAGGAGTCGCCCTCGTCCTTGATGTCGGTCTTGAACTCGCTCAGGCCGCCGTCCCGGAAAAAGCTGTTGAAGGGCTCGCCGAAAAAGCGCTTTTCAAATTCGTCCATCTCCCGGAAGGGGTTGTAGGTCATCTGGCCGCGCCGGTTAAAGGGTCTCAGTTCAAACATGATGAATACCTCCGTTTTGTTGTGTTTTGTTTTGATGGGATGATGCCGCTGGGTCCTTTCTGTTTACGCCTTTACTATATTGCCTGAAATCGCATATTTTGTTGCAACGATTTGAACAAATTGTAAATTTTAGCACTCTCGACACGAGAGTGCTAAAACGGCGCCAAAAGGGAGGGGCCCGGTCCGGGTCCCTCCCTCATATCCTGTCCGATTTTTATCCCAGGGTCAGCCCGTAGGCCTCCACGATGGGGCCGGCCGCCTGGTCCGCCGGCGCGTGGGTGACGGTCACCCGGTCGCCCGCGTTGAGGACGATCACATTCCGCTCCTGCTCGGCGGAGAGGGCGTAGAACACATCCTCCCCCTCCAGCCGGATATAGTACCAGCTTGTGCCGCCGAGGACGGCGGTGCGGATCTCGGCCACGGTCCCTTTGGACTCCTCCTGGTCCGCCGGCAGGCCGGGCTCGTCGGTGACCCCCCGGTCGGAGAGCATCTGCACGTAGGTGCGCTCGCAGGCGGAGACGGTGGCGCCGGTGGCCACCAGCTGATACTGGGCCACGTTGACCATGGCGTAGCTTTTCACCAGGCTGGTGGCGTCCTTCAGGGGGATGAAATAGGTGGGCTGGCCGGAGATGTTCAGCAGCAAGGGGAAGGTGGAGCGGTAGCCCAGGTCCTGGACCACGCCCTCGGCGGAGGCCCGGGCGGCCGTCTCGGTGGCGCCGGGGGCCACATAGTAGTGGGTCTCCTTGGTGCGCATATTGCAGAGCAGGAAGCCCAGATTGGACTGGTCGGCGTTGGCGGAGGTGACCCCGGTGTAGACGTACACATCGTCGTTCATGGCGATGTAGTTATACCCGTCGGTGGTCATGGTCACGTCCCGCTGGCCCAAGATGGAGTTGAGGAAGCCGTTGATGAGGGTGCCGTGGTAGTCGTACTGCTCCATGATGAGGGCGGGGGTGTAGAGGGTGTCCACCCAGGCGGGGACCTCCTCATAGTACCGGCTCTCACCGGTGACGGCGTCCACCAGCACCGCGCCCCGGATGTCCCGGCCCCCGAACAGGCCGATGGTCTTCACCAGCCGGGGGGCGATCCACCAGGGGTGGCCGTCCTCGTCGATCTCGAACTCCGGGGTGGAGAACATCATGGTGGGGTAGTGGAACCGCAGATGCCGGTAGATGTTCCGGTTCAGCGGCTCGGAAAAGGAGTACTTGACCCCCTCCTCCAGCCGGGTGACGGTGGCCTCCTGGGTCACCATGTCCACCACCACATAGGCGGGCAGGCCCCGGTCCCGGTTGGTGAACCATTTGATGAGGTCGGCGTAGGCGATGGGGGCCACCCGGACGGGCCGGCCCTGGTAGTTGATCTGGGTGGAGTCGTTGGAGTACTCGTACTGGCTCACCATGTCGCTCAGCGTGCCCATCTGCCGGTCCCCCAGGTAGTTGGCGGAGTCCCGGTCCAGGGTGGGGATGTCGTTGAAGGAGATCTGGGCCACATCGGAGGCAAAGTCCCCGGTCTGGACGGTGAGCAGGTCCCGGTAGGCCGCCGCCCGGAAGATGGGCAGGGAGACGATCTCCCCGATGACGGCGGCCAGCAGCACCAGCCCCAGCACGATGATCACCGGCAGACAGTGCTGTTTCAAAAAGCGCAGGCCGTCCCGCAGCCTGGGCCGCTCGGAGCTGGCCAGCCGCTCCCTCAGGTCCCCGCCGGCGGAGGTGAGGATGACGCACACGATATACACCACGCAGAGGAAGATGAGAAAGCCGTAAAACTCCCCGTCCTGGGGATTGATGGCGGGCAGGCTCACGTAAAAGTAGACGAGTCCCGCCAAAATGGTGACGATAAGGCTGAACACGATCCGCCCGGCTTTGCCCCGGGGCAGATGGGGTCTGGTTTTTCCGTTGCTCATGGGCGCACCCTCCCGATCAGGTTGATGGGACTATCATACCACGGGGCGGAAGAAAAATCCACTCAAAACTCTTTTTCCCGGTAGATGGCGCAGGAGATGAAATACGACGGGACCAGCAGCAGGAAGCACACGGCCACGAACAGGAAGGGCAGGGCGGCCAGCAGCGCCGACACGTCCCCCTCCTCCAGCGGGGCCAGGAGCCCCATCAGCCATTCCCCGCCCCCCAGGGGCACCAGCCACAGGACGGCCAGCCCGATGAGGCCCAGAAGCGCGGCGTAGAAGATGACCCTGGCCCGCTCCGCCCCGAACCTGTAGATCAGGGGCAGGATGATGGCGTTCAGCACCGCCCCCATCCCCAGGCAGACGCAGCCGGCCAGCAGGGAGGACAGGGCCTCCTCCAGATCCCCCATGAGCCAAAAGGCCCCGACGGTGGCCAGCTCCAGCACGGCTACCGCGCCCTGCATGATGAGCAGAGTGAGGTATCGGGCACACACGGTCCTGTTCCGGTTCACCGGCAGGGCGGCCCCGTAGGGCTCCCACTTGGCCGCGTGGTCCACGTTGAAGCAGGTGAAGGGCAGCATGGCGGCCATCACCGCGAAGAATCCCGTGGTGAACGCCGGGGTCCACACCCCCAACACCGTCAGCGCCACATAGATGGCGAGGATGATGAGATAGCTTTTCAGCACATTGCGAAGGCCCAGAAAGTCCTTCAGGATCAGACCCGTCATAGCCGCTCCCCCTTTTCCATGAACACCATGATCTCGTCCAGGCTGACGGGCTCCACCGCCAGGCCGGGGTACTTGCTGGCGAAGGCCGCCCGGTCCTTCACCAGCCCCTCGGTGGCGTACTGGCTCCGCCGCACCGCCACCAGATCGTTTTTGTCGATAGACGCCAGGTCCTCCCTTGTGCAGGCAAGCCGGCCGTAGCGTTCCAGCAGCCGGTCCTTCTCCCCGTACAGGGCGAGCTTCCCGTGGTGGAGGTAGGCGATGTAGTCCGCCGCCTTCTCCAGGTCGGAGGTGATGTGGCTGGAGATGAGGATGCCGTGGTCCTCGTCGGACACGAAGCCCAAAAATTCGTCCAAAATCTCGTCCCGGACCACCGGGTCCAGGCCCGCCGTGGCCTCGTCCAGCAGCAGGAGCCGGGGCCGGTGGGCCAGGGCGGAGGCCAGGGACAGCTTCATCCGCATCCCCCGGGAGAACTCCTTGATGAGCTTTTTCTCCGGCAAGGCGAACTTGTCCAGGTACTCCCGGAACAGCCCGCCGTCCCAGGTGGGATAGACCCGCCGCAGCACGGAATCCACGTCTTTGGGGCGGAGCTGCTCATAGAAGAAGCAGTCGTCCATCACCACGCCCACGTCGGCCTTGGCCTCCTCCCAGGGCCTGCCCAGGAGGGACACCTGGCCGGCGTTGGGGAGGGTCACCCCCAGCATACACCGCATGAGGGTGGTCTTGCCCGCCCCGTTCTCCCCGATGAGGCCCAGGATGGCCCCGCCGGGCAGGGTCAGGTCGATGGGGCCCAGGGTGAAGTCGGGATACTCCTTCACCAGGCCCCTGATCTCAATACTGTTCGTCATAACGCGCTCCTTTACTCCTCGTTGTAGAGGGTGGTCAGCATCTCGGTCAGCTCGTCCAGCCCCACGGCCCCCGCCCTGGCGGCCTCCACCGCCTGGGACAGGCGCTCCTCGATGTGGCAGAGCACCGCCTCCCGGCGGGTCTCCCGGTTCTGGGCGGCCACGAAGCAGCCCTTGCCGGGGACGGTGAGCAGGAACCCGTCCCGCTCCAGCTCCTCGTAGGCCCGCTTGGTGGTGATGACCGAGATTCGCAGGTCCCTTGCCAGCGCCCGCATGGAGGGCAGGGCCGTGCCCTCCGCCAGACCGCCCGACAGGATGAGGCCCTTCACCTGCCGGACGATCTGGTCGTAGATGGGGATGCCGGAGGAATTGCGGATGATGATGTCCATGGTCCACCTCGTGAAATATTGTATATATACGATATACACAGTATAGACAGTTGACACGGGTTTGTCAAGGGGGAATTTCAGGAAAATTTTGCGGGGCGTTTTTGGGCGCGAAAAAGCCCCCGTCCTCGCAGAACGTGCAGCGCAGCGTCGCGAGAACGGGGGATTTTTCACTTAAAACGCGGCTTTTTCACCGCAAGTGACGGGTTTGGAGGGGCCAAAAACCGCCTCACATCGGTCTTTCCTTGCCCAGGAAGCAGGTGACCACGCAGCCGGGGCCGGTGTGGGCGCCGATGACCGGGCCGATGTCGTTGAGGTAGACCTCGGCGGTGCCGAAGCGCTTTTTGATCTCATCGGCCACCCATTGGGCCTCCTCCTCGCTGTCCGAGTGGCTGACGAACACGGGATATTTGTCCAGCTCCTCCCCGTATTCGCCCACTTTATTGATGATATACTCCAGGGCCCCCTTGCGGCCCCGGACCTTATCCGGGGTCTGGAGCTTGCCGTTTTTGTCCAGGTACAGGATGGGCTTGATCTGGAGCATGGTGCCCACCACGGCGGTGGCGGCGGACACCCGCCCGCCCTTTTTCAGGAAGAACAGGTCGTTGACGGTGACCCAGTGGTGGGCCCGCATCTTATAGGCCTCGGCCCAGTCCCGGACCTCCTCGATGGACTTGCCCGCCGCCCGCATCCGGCCCGCCGTCAGGATGAGGATGCTCTGGGCGCCGGTGGCGCTCTGGGTGTCCACCACGTACAGCTTGCGCTCGGGATATTTGGGGGCCAACTCGGCGGCGGCCATCTGGAAGGAGGAGCAGGTGGCCGACAGCCCGGAGGCGAAGGCCAGCACCAGGATGTCGGCGCCCGATTTCAGGATGGGTTCCATGGCCTCCAGGGCCTGGTTCATGTTCACGGCGTTGGTGGTGGCCAGGGAGCCGGCCTTCAGCTTGCCGTAAAACTCCTTGGGGGACATCTCCCGGTTGTCGGGGTAGTTGTGATAGGTCTGCCCGTCGATGAGGAAGGACAGGGGCAGCACCTCCAGTTCCAGTTCCCGGACGATGTCCAGGGGGGTGTCGCAGGACGAGTCGGTCATGATGACGAAGTTGCTCATGGGAAGACCTCCGATGGTATTTTTCCGCGGCTGCGGCGGGATCAAGGGGCGTCCGCCCCGGGGGGACTATTTTTTCTCCAACATATCCTCGTGGCCGGTGTGCCTGGCCAGGATGGACAGGACCTGCCGGCAGGCCAGACCGCTGGCGTAGCTTTGCGTGGCCAGCTTCAGCACCAGCTTGGGCAGGTCATAGTCCGAGGTCTCCGGGTCCAGCTGATCGGCCACGGCGGTCATGGACTCGTCCAGGTAGCGGCAGAAATAGTCGTACTGCTTCTTGGACTCCCAGCCCTCCCGGCCCACGGCGGTGAGCACCTTCATCTCCCGCACCGACAGCACCTGTTTCAGGGCGGTGATGGCGGTGAGCAGGCCCAGATGCTCCTGGTCGTACTTCTTGCCGTTGGCCCGGTGGAGCAGGCCGTCCTTGATGTAGTTGTTGATCATGGCCGGGGTGAGGCTGTCCCCCGCGTCCAGGGAGACGGACTGCCGGGCCAGATAGGAGACCACCTGGTCCATATACAGAGGGATGTCGGGCAGACGCTCAAAGGGGTCGGGGCGCACCTCGGCCAGACGCTGTTTCAGCTGAGCCAGTTCCTCCATGGAAGCACCTCCAAATCTGATTTGGAAAATCATATCACATGATTATTGTTGCGTCAAGACCTATTTTATAGGGCGGAATTTGCCGAAAAAAACGGGACGCCGCCGCGTCCCGTCCCATCATCTATGTCCCGTCCGCCGGGAGACAGCCCAGCAGCAGGGCGGCCCCCGTCTCCGCCAGGAAGAGTTCGGGCGTCCGCCCGTCGTAGGGCAGCACCAGCTCCTGCCGCTCCACCGCCCTGCCCTCCAGGGAGACGAACTCCCGCTGGACGGCCACGGCGGCCTGCTCGCCCTCCAGGCTGGACAGGGTGATGGTGTTCCGGGGGGAGGCGCCGTAGCTGACCACCGTATCGGCGGGGAGGGCCCGGGTCAGGGCGGACAGCCCGCCGGGGAGGAGGGCGGTGCGGCATATGAGGGCGGCGGCCCCCGCCCAGCCCGCCGCGCCGGGGGACACCACCAGCAGGTCCAGCCGCAGCCCCGCCAGCAGCGCCGGATGCCGGCAGGCCCGCACCAGGGCGGAGCGGCCCTCCGCCATCCGGCTCACCCGCTGGGCCAGCCCCTCGTCCCGCTCCCAAACGCCGATCTGCCACACGGCTGCCGCCCCCTTTTCCGTACTGCGTGGGGATAGTTTGCCGCGGGGCGGGCGGCTTTATGCGAAAAAAGACCGCCGGGGTCCGGCGGTCTCAACTGTCTTTGCCGTGTTTCTTCCTGTGCCAGCGGTAGAGGACGAAATTGAACACCGACCCCAGGATCAGCACGTTGCCGCAGAGGTACAGCCACACCAGCATGATGATCACCGAGGCCAGGGAGCCGTACACCAGGGAGTACTGGGTGGAACTGCCCACCAGGAAGGAGAAGATCATGGAGGCCCCGGCCAGGGCCACGGAGGCCAGCAGAGCGCCCAGGATCACCGGGGGGCGGGGCTGCTCCAGGGGGGCGGAGAACCGGTACAGCAGCAGGATGAACAGAAAGACGATCCCCAGCAGGAGGACGTATTTCAGCCATTGCCACAGGGCGAATCTGGACAGCAGGTCCTCCAGCCCCAGCAGGTTGCCCACCGTGTGGAAGAACCAGTTGCCCGACACCACCACCGCCAGGGACAGGTAGATGACCACCAGCAGCAGCAGGGCGAAGATCAGGCTGGCCAGCACCCGGCGCAGGCCCAGAAAGGTGGCCCGGCCGTAGATGTCCTCCATGATGTTCATCAGCGCCCGCACGGCGGCGGAGGCGAACAGCAGCGTGAGGAACAGCCCGCCGACGAACATGGCGGCGGACTGGTTGGAGGAGATATAGCGCAAATACTCCCGGAAGATGACCACCACGCTCTGGGGCAGGAAGTCCTGCACCTGATTGACGAGGCGGTTGAAATCGATGTTGAGCACGTCCAGGAAGGCGGACACGCAGATGATGATGGGGAAGAAGGTCAGCGTCAGCCAGTAGGACAGCTCGGCGGCGGAGCGGGCCACCCGCTTGGAGAAGTACAGGTCTACCATCTCCGCCAGGAAACGGACCGGGGCGAAGCGCATCAATCCCTTCATGGGCGGCCTCCTCTCTTAAATAATTCTTAATGGATTATAGCAGAGGGAGCGCGAAAGGACAACCATATTTTTTCGCCCTATTCCAACAGCATCGTCAGATCGTCCACCGTCAGGGAGGGGTTGAGGGCCAGGCTGATCCCGTAGCCCAAGGCCTTGGACAGGTCCGCCGCCCGGCTGTCGATGTCCCGGGGGGTGACGAACAGGTCCGCTCCGCCCGCCAGGGCGTCCCGCTCCGGGGCGGGGGCGCCGGCCCTCTCCAGCAGGTCCAGGGCCAGGGTGGCGCCGTCCACCACCGTGGGCACCCCCACCGCGAACACCGGGACCCCCAGGGTCTCCGCGTTGAGGGCCTGCCGGTGGTTGCCCACGCCGGAGCCGGGGACGACGCCCGAGTCGGACAGCTGCACCGTGCGGCAGAGGCGCTCCAGGGACCGGGAGGCCAGGGCGTCGATGACGATGACGCAGGCGGGCTTCAGCTCTCTGGCCAGGGCGGCCACGGCGTCGGCGCTCTCCACCCCGGTGGAGGCCAGCACGCCGGGGACGGAGGCCGCCACCGGCCGCATACCGCCGAAGTGTTCGGGGACCTGCTCCACCAGGTGGCGGGTGACCAGCAGATGCTCCGCCGCCAGAGGGCCGATCACGTCCGGGGTGACCGCCCGGTTGCCCAGGCCCGCCACCAGGGCGGGGCCATCCGGCAGCAGAGGGGAGAGTTCCCCCGCGATGGCCCGGGCCGCCCGGTGGAAGGCGTCCTCCTCCCGGCGGAAGAGACCGTCCAGCTCCAGGGTGATATACACGCCGGGGGGCTTGCCCAGGGCCTCCCCAGACGCCTTGTCGGATATGGTGACGGCGGTGACGGCATAGCCCTCCCGTTCCCGCTCCTCGGACCGTACGCCGGGGAGGGAGGCGGCCTCTCCGGCGCCCTCCCGCCAGAGCTGATGGGCCTCCACCGCCAGGTCGGTGCGGCGCTGCGCCATAAAAACTCCTCCTTAATATATACAAGGTATTGTGCCCAAAGCCCGGCACGACCCTATTTTTTGTTTTGGGAAAGTTTCTATCCCAAAAAGCAAAAATAAATGTTGCAATTTCATTTTTTTCATGGTAGAATACGTATCTGCGACGGGAGACCGTGCGCGATAACACGGCAATCGGAGGAGGTGTTTGGTTTGCCCAATATCAAGTCTGCCAAGAAGCGTGTTCTGGTGAACGCCACCAAGGCCGCCCAGAACAAGGCCCAGAAGTCCGCGCTGAAGACCGACCTCAAGAAGTTCCAGGCCGCGGTGGCCGGTGGCAGCCGCAGCGAGGCCGATGCCGCTTACAAGGTGGCCGTCAAGGCTGTGGATCAGGCCGCTGCCAAGGGTCTGCTGCATAAGAACAACGCCGCCAACAAGAAGAGCGCCATGACCCTGAAGCTCAACAAGCTGGCGTAAACCGCAAAAAGAGCCGTCTGCTGGAAGGCAGGCGGTTTTTTGCGCGAAAAAACGGCTCCCATCCGGTTTGGACGGGAGCCGCTTTGCTTTTCCAAAATCACGCCAGGGCGGCGGTGATGATGGCCATGGAGTAGTGCCCCGCGGGCATTGCCCGCGGGGGCCCCGGTGGATTTAACTGCTCGGCGGAAGTGAATTCCGCCTGCGCAATTCTCCGCCGCGCTGCGGCTCCGAATTTACGGCGCACCCGCGCCGGGCCCGCGTTGCGGGCCGGAGGTCTCCTCCATGGCCGCGGGGTCGGCGTCACGCCAGGGCGGCGGTGATGATGGCCATGGAGTAGACCTCCTGGGCGTTGCAGCCCCGGGACAGGTCGTTGATGGGGGCGTTGAGGCCCAGCAGGATGGGGCCGTAGGCGTCGAACCCGCCCAGGCGCTGGGCGATCTTGTAGCCGATGTTGCCGGCGTTGATGTCGGGGAAGATGAAGGTGTTGGCGTAGCCCGCCACGGGGGAGCCGGGGAACTTCAGCTGGCCCACGGTGGGGGAGACGGCGGCGTCGAACTGCATCTCGCCGTCCACGGGGATGCCGGACATGGCGGCCTTGGCCTTTTCGCAGGCATTGCGCATCTTGTCCACGTCCTCGCCCTTGCCGGAGCCCTTGGTGGAGTAGCTGAGGAAGGCCACTTTGGGTTCCACGCCGAAGATCTGGGCGCACTTGGCGGTCTCCACGGCGATCTCCACCAGCTCGTCCTCGCTGGGCTTGATGTTGATGGCGCAGTCGCCCATGGCCAGGACCTCGTTGTCGCCGGTGGCGCGCTCGCGGACCATGATGAAGCAGGAGGAGACGATCTTGCTGCCCGGTTTGGTCTTGACCAGCTGGAGGGCGGGGCGGACGGTGTCGGCGGTGGAATAGGTGGCGCCGCCCAGCAGGCAGTCAGCCACCCCCATCTTCACCAGCATGGTGCCGAAGTAATTGCCATGCTGGAGGGCGGCGTGGCACTCGTCGGCGGTCATCTTGCCCTTGCGGAGCTGGACCATGGTCTCCACCATCTCCTCCATCCCGGGATAGGTGGCGGGGTCCACGATCTCGGCGCCCCGGATGTTGAAGCCGGCCTTCTCGGCGGCGGCGCGGACCTCGTCCTCATTGCCCACCAGCACGGGGGTGAGGAAGGTGCCGGACAGCAGACGGGCGGAGGCCTCCAGGATGCGGGCGTCGGTGCCCTCGGTGAACACGATGCGCTTGGGGTCGGCCTTCAGTTTTTCGATGAGTTTGCCAAACATGATGTATGTTACCTCCCGAATATGGTTTGAAGTGGGATTCGATGGTTATAAATCTACCACTATTCCCGAGGATTTGCAAGGGGCGGGCGGGCAAAAATCCATAAAAATCGGCGGGGTTTTTTGGCGGGGTTTCGGTGGGGAATACTCTTTACAACCGGTATTCTTTCCGATATACTATACCCACTGTGTTTTCGCCGGGCCGCCCGGTGACAGAAGGAGAGAGACATATCCATGATGAATCCCGATTTTGCCCGGTCCCTGTCCCTGCTGCGGCAGGAGAAGGGCATCTCCCAGCGGCAGGCAGCCAAGGAGCTTGGCATCTCCCAGGCGCTGCTGTCCCACTACGAGAACGGCGTGCGTGAGCCGGGGCTGGTGTTCGTCACCAAGGCCTGCGACTTCTACGGCGTCTCCGCCGACTTCCTGCTGGGGCGCACCCTCAGCCGGGACGGCACCACCATCCTGGACGCCGACACCCTGTACGACGTGTCCACCGAGCGGGACAACGTGATGAAGGGCTCGGTGATGGCCACCCTGTCCAAAAAGCTGGTGAACAACTCGGTGGGGCTGCTGTTCGACCTGCTGAGCCGTCTGGGCAGCAGGAACGCCATCAAGGCGGCCACCGATTATCTGACCACCACGGTGTACATCCTGTACCGCCATCTGCATATGGCCAGCCCCGACAGCAACGAGGATTTTTTCTCCGTGCCCGAGACCCAGTTCCTGGCGGGGCTGCCCCGGGCCGACCTGATCATGACCGAGGCGGAGTACCTGGCCGCCCTGGCCAATCCTGGCAAGGACGCCCGGTTCCCCGCCATGGACCACAACGCCATGAAGGAGGCCTATCCGGGCACCTATCAGTCTCTGCTCCAGATCGTCCACTCCTGCGGCGAGCGGCTCAACGGCGAGATGTCCAGCTATCTGGAGCGGACCCGGTGAGAACGGACCGATGAACGTACAGAGCCACCTGTTCCTCCTGGCCTTTCTGCCGCTGACGCTGATCCTGTGGCGGGTGAGCCGGCGGCTGGGGCCCCGGGCCCCGCGGGTGTGCCTGCTCCTGGCGGGGGCGCTGTTCTGCGGCTGGAGTTCCCCCCTGTCCCTGCTGGCGCTGGGGGCGGAGGGGGCCGTCAGCTGGCTGCTGGGCCGGTGGATGATCCGCTGCCCCGGCCGCAGGCGGGCGCTGATGGCCGCCGGGGCGGCGGTCCTGCTGGCGGTGCTGGCCTTTTTCAAATACACCGGCTTCGCGCTGTCCCTCACCCCCTGGGAGGGGCTGCTTTCGCCGCCGGCGTGGCTGGCCCCCCTGGGGCTGTCCTTCGTCACCTTCCAGCAGCTCTTGTGGCTGCGGGACTGCTATGACGGGAAGGGGGGAGAGGTCTCTCCCCTGGACTATGCGTGCTGCGTCACCTTCTTCGCCACCGCCACCTGCGGCCCCATCACCCGGGTGACGGAGCTGGCCCCCCAGCTCCGGGAGCCCGCCCCCTTCTCCTGGGACGATCTGGTGGCGGGGCTGTACTGCTTCGCCCTGGGCCTGGCCAAAAAAGTGCTGCTGGCGGGGGTCTTTGCGGGCGGCGCCGATTTCGGCTTTGCCAGGGCGGGAGCGCTGTCCCCCACGGACAGCGCCCTGACCATCCTGTGCTATACCCTTCAGATCTACTTCGACTTCTCCGGCTACTGCGACATGGCCTCCGGCATGGCCCGGATGATGGGCGTGCGCCTGCCGGTGAACTTCAACAGCCCCTACAAGGCCCTGTCCGTCCGGGACTTCTGGGGGCGCTGGCACATCACCCTGTCCGGGTTTTTCCGCCGGTGCGTGTACTTCCCCCTTGGCGGCAGCCGCCGGGGGATGGCCGTCACCTGCCGGAACATCATGATCGTCTTTCTGCTGTCCGGCCTGTGGCACGGGGCGGGCTGGGGATTCCTCCTCTGGGGCGCCCTCCACGGGGCGGCCATGTGCCTGGAGCGGCTGGCGGCCGGGCGGTTCTCCCCGCCCAAATGGCTGGCCTGGCTGCTGACCTTCCTCTTTGTCAACGCGGCCTGGGTGTTCTTCCGGGCGGACACGGTGGGAGAGGGCCTGGCCCTGCTGGGGGACCTGTTCCGGCCCGGCTGGGGCCTGCCCAGCCCGGAGTTCGCCGCCGCGCTGCCCATGACGGCGCTGTCCAACGCCCTGACGTTTCTCCAGTCCGTGCTGCAGCCCGGCGGGCGGGCGCTGATCTACTGGGCGCCCCTGCTGGCCCTCCCGGCGGGGATGGCCCTGCTGGCCCTCCCGAATCCGGTGGAGCAGGCGGAGAAGTTCCGCCCCACATGGTGGAAGGCCGCGCTGACGGCGGTGTGCATCGTGGGGTCCACGCTGTTTTTCTCCGGGGTGGAGACATTCATCTACGCCAACTTCTGACGAGGGGAGCGGAGGCACATGAAGGCCAGGACCTTTTTCTTCGCGGCGCTGACCGGCGTTTTGTGCTGCTTCGCCGCGCTGGTGCTGACAGTGTCGGTAGAGGACCCCTTTTTTGTGCTGTCCGGCATCGACGAGGGGGAGACCGCCCTGTTCGACAACCAGCGGTATCAGATGGCGGGGCTTATCCGCCACCAGGACTACTCCGCGGTGGTGATGGGCACCTCCCTGGTGGCCAACTACCGGGCCTCCTGGTTCACCGAGGGGCTGGGCGAAAAGACGCTGAAGATCACCTTCCCCGACGGGTGGGTGACCGAGTTCGACGCCGCTTTGAACCTGGCCTTCCGCACCCACCCGGAGCTGGACACGGTGTATTTCGGATTCGACCCCAACATCCTGATCCGCTCCGACCGCGAGCGGACGGTGGAACTGCCCTGGAGCCTTTACAGCGTCAACCCTTTTGACGACGTGGAGTTCCTGCTGAACGCCGACACCCTCCAATACGAGGCCCTGTCCTGGGTGGACCGGCAGTCTCAGGCGGCGGTGACGCTGGACGAGGCCTATGTCTGGGACAAGGACCACATATTCTCCAAGAGCTATGCCCTGGCGGGATATCCACGGCCGGAGGTGAGCGGCACGGTCCTGCCCGCCGACGCATTTTTGGCCGCGGCGGACGAGAACCTGGCGGTGGTCTGCCGCTGGGCGGAGGAGCATCCGGACGTGGAGTTCCGGGTCTGGTTCCCGCCATACAGCATCCTCTACTGGGACCTGCGCACGCGGGAGGGCTCTGCGGAGGCGGTCATCACCGCGGTGGAACACGCGGCGCAGCGGCTGATGGACTGCGGCAACGTGTCGGTCTACTGCTTCCTGGACGCCTATGACGTGATCACCGACCTGGACAACTACACCGACCACGTCCACTGCTCCGGCGCGGTCACGTCCTGGGCGGCCCAAAACCTGATGTCCGGCGGCGGACAGCTGACGCCGGACGATCTGGAGGAGCGGATGGACGGGCTGCGGCAGATGGCCGCGAGCTACGACTACGACAGCATTTTTGAGGAATAAGCCTCTGAGGTGAGACTATGACCGAGCAATCCAAGATCCGCAATTTCAGCATCATCGCCCACATCGACCACGGCAAGTCCACCCTGTCCGACCGGATGATCGAGATCTGCGGCGCGGTGGAGCAGCGGCAGATGGAGAACCAGCTTTTGGACAATATGGACCTGGAGCGGGAGCGGGGCATCACCATCAAGGCCAGAGCGGTCCGCATGGACTACAAGGCGAAGGATGGGGAGACCTATTGTCTGAACCTGATCGACACCCCGGGCCATGTGGACTTCAACTACGAGGTCAGCCGGTCCCTCGCCGCCTGCGAGGGGGCGGTGCTGGTGGTGGACGCCTCCCAGGGCATCGAGGCGCAGACCTTGGCCAACACCTACCTGGCCATGGAGCACGACCTGGAGATCAGGCCGGTGGTGAACAAGATCGACCTGCCCGCCGCCGATCCCAAGCGGGTCAAGGAGGAGATCGAGAACATCCTGGCCCTCCCCGCCGAGGAGGCACCCGAGATCTCCGCCAAGATGGGCGTCAATGTGGAGGCGGTGCTGGAGGATATCGTCCACAACATCCCCGCCCCCGCCGGCGACCCCGACGCGCCGCTGAAAGCCCTCATCTTCGACAGCCAGTACGACCCCTACCTGGGGGTCATCGTGCTGTTCCGGGTGATGGAGGGCACCATCCGGCCGGGCATGGCCGTCAGGCTGATGGCCTCCGGCGCCCAGTATACTGTGCTGGACTGCGGGTATCTGCGGCCCATCGGCATGGACTCGGCGCCCTCCCTGTCCGCCGGGGAGGTGGGCTGGTTCACCGCCTCCATCAAGAACGTGAAGGACACCCGTGTGGGCGACACCATCACCGGCGTGGAGGACCCCACCGCCGAGGCCCTGCCCGGCTACCGGCCCGCCCAGTCGATGGTCTACTGCGGCGTGTACACCGAGGACGGCTCCAAATACCCCGACCTGCGGGACGCTTTGGAGAAGCTCCAGCTCAACGACGCGTCCCTGTCCTTTGAGCCGGAGAGCTCCATCGCCCTGGGGTTCGGCTTCCGCTGCGGCTTTCTGGGGATGCTCCACATGGAGATCATCCAGGAGCGGCTGGAGCGGGAGTTCGATCTGGACCTGATCACCACGCTGCCCTCGGTCATCTACGAGGTGACCAAGACCGATGGGACCCTGGTGCGGGTGGACAACCCCCACAACTACCCCGATCCCGGCTCCATCAAAGAGGCCATGGAGCCTTACGCCAAGGTGTCCATCATCACGCCGCCGGAGTACGTGGGGAACATCATGCCCATGTGCCAGGACCGGCGGGGCGAGTATCAGAACATGGAGTACCTGGACACCAATCTGGTGGAGATCCACTACCTGATGCCCCTGAACGAGATCATCTACGACTTTTTCGAC
>CANQKJ010000010.1 GCA_947624465.1 uncultured Oscillospiraceae bacterium | reverse complement strand
GTGTGTCGCTGGAAAAGGAGGCGACCGCCATGCCAGAATATCTGAAAGCCCTGCACGAACGGTTCACCACAGCGTCATCCGATGCGGCAAGAATACAGCATGAGCGAGACAGGATCCTCGCCCGCCTGCGAGGACGGCTGGGCAAGTCCCAACGGGTCCTATTGCTCCACCTGCTGGACTTGGAGGACGACCTGCGGGACCAGACTTCGCTGGACAGCTTCCTCTCCGGCATCCGGCTGGCCAGAGGGATCGAACAGGAGCTGAATGAATTCCCGCCCTACTCCTTCGACCGTGAGAACGAGGAGCGGGCACGAAAACTGAACGAAGGAAGGTGATCGATCGATGGCAAAACGCAGACCTTCCGGCGACGGCATGGTGCGAAAGAGGGACGACGGCCGCTGGGAGGGCAGGATCGTCGTCGGACACAAAGAGAACGGCGACCCCATCTTCCGCTATGTCTACGCCGACACCCAAAAGGAGCTGACCGCAAAGCTCCGCCGGCAAATCGACGCCTATCAAGGAGCCGACCTGACGGAGCGGAGCGGCATGACCCTGGGCGAATGGCTGGATCAATGGCTGGAGGACATCGCAGGTACGATCCGGCCTACGACTCTTGCCCGATACCGTGGCGCTGTGACAAACCATATCAAGCCACAGATCGGAGATAGGATCATCTCCCGTGTCACGCCAAAGGATATACAGAAATTGTATGATCGGTTGGCTCGGAGCGGCAACATCACCACAGGCGCAGGGCTGTCCAGCGGCACCATCCGAGGCATCCATAATATGCTCCACGAGGCTCTGGCAGCGGCGGAGGCTGCTCATCTCATGATCCGAAATCCTACCGAGGGCCTTACGCCACCGAAATTAAGCGCTAAACCCAAGCAGATACTGACCGAGGAACAGCTGGACCGCTTTATGGCAGCCATTCAGAACGATGAAGTGTGGCACGACTTATTCTACACCGAACTGACCACCGGCCTCCGGCGGGGCGAGCTCTGCGGCCTCAAGTGGGAGGACTTCGACGGGGAAAAGGGTGTCCTCAAAATCAGGCGGACGCTCTATAAAGAAAAGGGCGGAAAACTCACGGCGGGTGAAACGAAGACCGCCAGGAGCCGGAGGGAGATCGTTCTGCCCGCCAGCACTGTGGAGCTGCTCAGGGCAAGAAGCGAGTCCGCTCTGACCGAGTGGATCTTCCCGGACCCGCTGAAGCCAGAGCGGCCTGTCAGCCCTGATTCAGCGTACAAACACCTGAAGACGCTGCTTGAACAGGCCGACCTGCCCAGCATCAGATTTCACGACCTTCGGCACACCTTCGCCACCCACGCTCTGACGTCGGGGGTAGATGTAAAGACCCTGTCCGGCATCCTGGGCCACAGCAGAGCGGCGTTCACACTGGATACCTACACCCATACCACTGGAGATATGCAAAAGCGGGCGGCGGAGATCATCGGGACGTTTCTGACAGATATCTTTGGAGAGGAGCTGAGACCATGGGAAGAAAGCGCAAAAACGGCGAAGGCACAGTCCGCCTGAGAAAGGACGGCCGCTGGGAGGGCAGGGTGGTCGTCGGTTACGATGAAAAGTGCCTGCCCAAGACGAAAAACGTACTGGCCAAGACCAAGGGCGAGTGTGTTGAGAAACTGGCCGCCCTGAAAGCAAGCGTTGGCGCCCCAACCCCCGGCAAAGCCAGGCCCGATATGCCCTTCGGAGCATGGGCGGATCTCTGGCTTGAAACATATTACAAGCCGAATGTCAAACCAAGTACGCAGCGGATCTTTGAGGGCTTCATCCGCCTGTACCTCAAACCCCGGCTGGGGCATATTCCTCTGAATAAACTGACCGCCAACGACCTTCAGCAGTTCTACGTCTGGATGAAAAACGACGGCAGGACACGAGAGCGGGACAGCAGGGGAGAAGGTTTGTCCGACAATATGCTTCAAAACTGCCACTACCTCTGCCGCAGGGTGCTTGAAAAGGCCGTGGCGGAGGGACTGATCCACCAAGACCCCGCCGCCCATTGCAAGCTGCCCTCGATGACCCGTGCCGAAATGCGGATCCTCACCAGAGAGGAGATGCAAAAAACGCTCATCCAGGCAAAGGAGGAAGGTTATTATGAGGTCTTCCTGCTGGAATTCGCCACCGGGCTGCGGGAAGGCGAGTTAGCTGCCCTCCAATGGGGTGACCTGAACTTCCAGACCGGGGAACTGCGGGTCAGCAGGCAAGCCGGCAGAGTGATCGGCAGTGGAATCGTGATCTCCGAGCCGAAAACCATACACAGCGTCCGCACCCTGGTCCTGCCGCCTATGGTGGCAGAGGTCCTAAAGAGATACAAGGACAGAATCGATTCCAGATGGATGTTCCCTTCCAGCAAGAAGGAGGACACCCCCATAGACCCGGCGACGATCCGCCAGAGGCTGCACCTGCTCCTGGACCATGCTGGCTGCAAGCAGGTACGCTTCCATGACCTCCGGCATACCTTCGCAACGAACTGTCTGGAATACGGGATGGATGTCAAGACCCTCTCCACTATCTTGGGTCACGTCTCCTCCGCCACCACGCTGAACGTATACGCCCATGTGACGGACGAGATGCGCCGGACAGCGGCGGCCAAAATCGATTCGGGCATAGCCAAGGCGGAGCCGGCAGTAAAGGTCGAAGGGAAAACCAAGGAGCGCGCCATGACCACCTTCCAGGCCAGAAAGAGGTGGCAAAGAACGGCACATTGAGAATATCTACAGCACCCGCCGGGGACAGAACCCGGTGGGCGTTTTCCCTGTCTGTGGGCATTCGTGTGGTCAAGGCAACGGGGTCCCACAGAAATTGCTCAAAATTGTCCGCAATAAGCGTCCTTTGATGGAAGTGTTGCCAGATTTGCGGGCTGTATATCAGGGAGCGGTGTTTAGCGTCGAAACAAACAAGGAAAGGCTGTCCGAAAAATGATAACAGTTTGAAAACTGTGCGCAAAAGCCCTGGTTATTATCTCTGTTTGCTGGTACTGTGTGTCGCTGGAAAAGGAGGCGACCGCCATGCCAGAATATCTAAGAGCACTCCACGAACGGTTCACCAGAGAGACACCCCAAGCAAAAAGAATTCTGCGTGAGCGAGACAGGATCCTCGCCCGCCTGCGGGGACAACTGGACAAAGCCCAGAGGATCCTGCTCCTCCATCTGCTGGACTTGGAGGATGACCTGCGGGACCAGACCTCGCTGGACAGCTTCCTCTCCGGCATCCGGCTGGCCAGAGGAATCGAGCAGGAACTGAGCGAGATCCCGCCATACTCCTTCGATGGTGAGAACGAGGAACAAGCAAGACGAAAGGCAGGTGACCCACCGTGCAGAAAAAGTTACTAACCAACGGCAACGTATTCAAACACACCGACGGGCGCTGGAACGGCGTGGTCTGGTATCTCGATGAGCAGGGGGAACGAAAGCGCAAATCCTTCTGCGGGACCTCCAAGCCGGAGGTCAAGGCCAAGATCACCGAGTACATCGTGGACTTCAAACATCAGCTCGCCGTCTCCGACGAATCTAAGGCTAAGCTGGAAGACAGTATGAAAAGCTGGCTCCGGGTGTTCAAATTCCCCTCGGTGGAGCGCACCACCTACGACCGGCTGGAGTGGACGGCGGAGCATCTGGTCTACCCGCTGTTGGGGGACAAAGTGGTGGGCGACGTAACTTCCGCCGATGTCAAGGCCACCCTCAATCACTGGATGGCCAAGGGCTTCGCCTACACCACCGTGAAGAAAGTCCACAACCTCCTCACAGACTACTTCCGCTACCTGACCCAGCAAGAGATGATTTCCAAAAACCCCATGCCGGCGGCGCCCATGATCAAAAGGGCAAACTTCCTGGCAGCCCAGGGCAAGGAAAATCTGCCCACCTTCGAGACGGTCACGACCTTCTCACCCTCTGAAATCGAAAAGTTCAAGGCCGAGGCTGTGCGGAGATGGGGCAACGGCAAGCGAATCTACCAGCAATCTGCAGCCTACATCCTGATGCTGAACACCGGCCTCCGCACCTGCGAGGTGTTGGGACTTCTGAACAGCGACATCGATTTGGACCGCCGGGTGATCCACCTCCAGCGAGGCGTGAAGGAGATTGCCAAGCGCAACGGCGTGGAGGCCGCCGGCGGGATGGAAATGAAGGTGGGCAAGCTGAAAACCGCCTCCAGCAAGCGGGATGTGCCTCTGAATCAAACCGCCGTGGACACCATCCTGGACCTGCGGGCGGAGCGGTACTTCGGAACGGACAGCCCGCTGATTGCCGACGAGCAGGGCAGTTACACAAAGCCCGTGAACTTCCGCAAACGGTACTATCGCATCCTGGATGCTGCCGGGATAGAGCAAAAAGGGCTCCACAGCCTCCGGCACACCTTCGCCACCAACCTGGTGAACGGGGTAAAGCAAGTGGATGGGACTATCAAAGCCCTCTCGCCCCGCCAGGTGGCGGACCTCCTGGGCCACTCCACCTCAGAGATCACGGAACTCTACTATGTACGCAAGGACACCGCCCGTCTAGCTGGAATCACGGCGGGATTTGAGCTGCGAACCTGCAAAAATTACCCTGCATAAAACAGGTGAGCCATTCAGCGGCCCAAAAATTGAGACTCATGATCAAAGAAAAGGCCCCTCTGGCCAAAACCCACCGACCAGAGGGGCCAAAAACTTTGATGCTATTTTGGTGCTGTACCCGACGGAACAGGGCGGGATCGTTGACGCCAAACAGCACGATTTGAGCGTCATTTGGGCATCAGACTCGGTCTTGCGAAAACCATCCCGCCGAAAAAGTACCGAAAAAGCTCCGAAGTCAGGTGACTTCGGAGCTTTTGATAGAGTAAATGGTCAAAAAACCTATTTCTACATCGTATTATATATCTTTTTGATGGAGGGGATATAATAATCTTATAGAAGAAGTTAATACCTGTATGCTGGGCAAGGCCCTTGCTAAATACATTTTTTAGCGCTTTCTGAATAGCTGCTATAAATGTAAAAGCATTAAACACAGGATGAAGAGATGTCGACATAAAGATTATAACAGCTGAAGCAGCGCTTCCTCTTTGCACTTGACCGCAGACGGGCTCTTGCCCATGGTTTCCTTCTCGGCAAGCTGGTTGTTTTCCAGAAAAGTTCAGAAGCGTTAACCCTTCGAATCCAGTATTTATCATCTTTGGAGACGATACAATAATTGTATTTAAAAACAGTTTGCCGTACACTACGTTTCTATCCAATTATTATATTATGTCCTGTCTTTAAGTCTGACAGAACTCATTATTTCAGCATCGTCTTCAAATTGATCTGGGTATACAAGCGTATGTTGACCAAGCTCACATTCGTAATGTTCGTAACACATTGGATGAATCACATAAAGCTCATCGCGATTTAGTGACAGTCGCCCCTTTACCTGGTATTCGAATTTCGCTTTTACTATCTGGATGCTATTCTCGCGCAATTCAGTAACGCCGTTATCTGTTAAGCATCTGGATGAGGGCGAAATATGCATATTTGATATGTTATTTACTTTCCCAACTAGCCCACTTTCCAGGAGGATTCGTTTTATTTCGGGGATTCCATAGCCCTCTCTTTTTACTGAAGCCTCCTTAAGTCCAGCATCCAACTCTTTACCCAGAAAACAGTATCTTCTGTTATGCAATACAATATCACATGCATCGCGAATGCCTTTATACGACTGAACATACATACTTAATGCCTGAGAAATAGTGTCTTCCTGAGCAGAATGAATAACGTCTCTTATACTGTTTGGATTACCAAAGAAGACATTAGAATCATTTTTTTGTAATATGTATTCGACAAATGTACTGAAGATTAATATTACCTCACGCGGTTTTTTTAAAGTATGCCTTATGCAATAAGCTATTGTATCAAAGGTGTAGTCCAAACTTGTAGGGCACTCTTTTGGAAGTATCTCGTAAATTAATTTTTTTGCATTTTCTGTTGCGTTGCTACCTTCATAGAAATCTTCATACGTGTATTTTTGAAATGAAGGGAAAAGTCCTGGTTGCACTTCTTTCCCATAGCGCAATAGTCGTAAAGCAATCATCTTAATTAAATCATTATTGCTCCACTGAATTACAACAGTATTTCCCTGCTGTTTTCCTGGTAAAGCTTCTACTATATGAGTGTGAATTTCAGATGGGATGGATATCTTTATGCAAATGTGATTTTGCTTTAAGTTTACATAGTAATCGAAGCAAACAGAAATTAATGCTTTAACCGAGGTTACAATGCCTTCGTTTCTCAGATCATATTCATTCAATGTATCTACAAGGACAAGAACATTTTCATTCTTAAGGTAATTATTCATTTCAATTAATGCTTCATGGTATCCGAATTTTGAAAAAACTTCTGCCATTTGCATAGCTGTATATAAGCCTGAAATAGTTGTTTTTACGGTTCCTTCTGCAACATCTAAGCCCGCTTTGAACATTTCGCTGAACTTATTAATTCCTCCAGGTATAAATGATTCATCACCATCATTATACAGGCCAGCATTTTTAATATAGGAGTACATTTTTGACTTTGCAGTTAAATTATAGCGCTTAATTAAGGCTCTCATTACATAACAATTGATGTGCCTCGCTATTATATCTTTAACATATTTTGGAGTGCTCGCATCCAGAAAATTACTATTAATTTGCAACAGATTCTCTAAAATTTCGTCGAAGGGCACAATAACGGCCATGCTATATTCTGAAGATGCATTCCTTTTAATCTTATCGTATAGACACCTTAATATAGCGGTTTTTCCAGTTCCAGTTCGTCCTAGTAGAATAAGTGAATTTGGCTTTGAAAAATCCTTATATGACTTAGTGTGCAGAAAAAGTTTCTGAGCTTTTTCGGGGTCGTCATTCCATTCTTTTTCTGCGCCAAAATCACCTAAATGCAAGTCAATATTAGTAAACATTCCATCAACATTCCTCATACGAACGAGAGTGTCTCCAAATGCTTCAATTGCCTCCAAAAACTGGTTTGGACGATTTTTCATAAAGATGTCCTCCTTAGTTTAAATTTTAATTGCTAAGAGCCTTATAAACTATAATGTATTCATATCGACGTTTTATTACAACGTTTATTTCAATTTTACCTTAAGAGACATAGGATTAGAAATGACAATGTAATTTATTGTATTTAAAACGCTTCTTTTGTTTAAGCCATATCGCTACGCAGGATGGGTTTTGATGCTATTTTGGTGCTGTACTCAACGGAACGGGGTGGGATCGTTGACGCCAGATGGCACGATTTGAGCGTCATTCGGGCATCAGACTCGGTCTGCCGGAAAGCATCCCGCCAAAATAGTACCGAAAAAGCTCCGAAGTCAGGTGACTTCGGAGCTTTTAGTGGCAGGGGCAGAAGGATTCGAATTAGAAGATACATATTTTACCTGATTTCTATTCGTGCCGCCAAATGCCTGGCCTGTTGAAAATAGCGCACTTGCAAACAATCCATATTTTGTCTTGTGTCAAGTGGTGTTGGCCAATCCCGCCACGGTAAGGGTCATTGTAAGGGTCAAGGTTCACACTCAAGTTCATGGACAGTTTACCTCAGCAGACATTAAAACACAAACTTTTTGTAAGTAAACCCCAAGGGCTTGAAAATTGAGTTAAAGCACACAGCGCATTCACGTTGCGGGTGCGAGTATCACATGGTATTTGCACCCAAATACCGCAGGAAAATAGTCTACAAGGAATTAAGGAGGGACGCCATCAATGCCTGACCCGCAGAGCCACCACGATCCCAACCGCCAGAAGCAAAACCGAGACGCCTACCAGGATCAGTGTTTCCGGTGAAATGGCGGACGATGTCCCAGCGCCGTCAGCCGTTTGCTGTCCAAAGGGATCGTTCTGCCCGCTGCCCATGCCGTTTGGACGCTGGCCCCTGCCAAAGAACTGTCCATCGCCAAAGGCCGGCTGCCCGTCATTGCCGTTGGGAGCGGCCACGTTATCAGAGGGTGTGGAGCCATCGGAATTGGGCAGGGCCGATCCCCCGGACGACATGGGATCAGCTCCCTCCGGCGGAGTCATATCACCTTCCGGCGCGGCTTCATCCGCGTCCGGCGGGGTGAAACCGCCGGATGACATACCCTCATTGAGAGGTCTGCCCATGCCGGCCTCCGTGGGATCTTCAGAGGACTGATCAGCTCCGAACCGGCCGCCCCGGCCGCCGAACATCCCGCCGCCGAATCGTCCGCCCATCCCGCCGGGGCCAAAGGCGCTGACCGCCGAGTTGTCGATCACGACCTCGGTGTCCACGCCGTCCACAGAGAGGGTGCAGGTATCCCCCACCTTTAGCTCCGGCGCGCTGAGGATCAGGGAGGTGAACGCGCAGGGGATCTCCCCCTCCAGCAGCGCGGCCCCGGCAGCGTCTTTCAACTCCACAACTGCCCCCGCCTGGCCGGAGACCGTCCGCATGAGGGATCCCTGTGTAGAGGTGCTGTCAAATCCCTCGGCCATGGTGCTGCCCCCGGCGGCGATCACCGTACCGCCTGTGATCTGGCACACGCCGCCGTTTTCCGTGCCGGCGTCCAAGGCGCAGTTCCCGCCGGTGCCGTTGACGCTGATCAAGATGGAACCGCCGGAGATGAAAATGCTCCCGTTGGAGTCCAGCCCATCGGCGTCCCGCCCCGTGTCGTTGACCACCCGGACGGAGCCGCCGGTGACGCGAATGACGGACGCGCTGCCCCCGCTGGCGTTCAGCCCGTCGTCGGTGGGCGCGATGTCCAGCGTTCCCCCGGCAACGGTGATATTGGCGGCCTCCACCCCCTCATAGCAGGCGGGGGCGGAGAGGGCGCCGGATTCCATGTAGAAATACCCGGTCCCGGCGTCGTTGGACACGGTGATCCCGTCGTCCCCCGCGGTGATGGTCAGCTCCATGCCGCGCAGACGGGCGCTGTCGTTGGCGTGGACGCCGTCCTGGGCGGCGTCGATGGTCACCGCGCCGCCGGTGATGACAAAGTCATCGTTGCAGACGATCCCATGCCGGTACTCCGCTGTCACAGTCAGGGAGCCGCTGCCATTGACGGTCAGATCGTCCCTGGAATAGACCGTGCCGTCGATGCCGGCGTCCACATCCTCCTGACGGTACGACGCGCCGCTGGAGAGGGAGTTCTCCGCCCCCTCCGCCAGCGTGACGAACACCTTCTCCGCCTGCTCTACCAGCAGGACGGCGCCGTCCTCGTTGTGGATGTCCACGCCGTCCAGCAGCAGCCAGACCTTGCCGCCGCTGTCGGTGTCGATGACCACGCAGCCGTCGGCGAGCTCTCCGGAGAGGACATACCGCCCGGCGTAAGCCAGATGCAGCTCTCCGCCGGCAAAATACGCCCCGTTCCCGTCGATATCGGCCCCATCCCCGGTGAGGGTGATGTATGTCGCGCCGGAGGCGTCCCAAGCCCCGTTCAGGTCGTTCTCGGTGAACTGACCGTCTCCGCTGTCGCCGTCCCCGATGACCTCGATCCCCAGCGCTCTGCCGTTCACAAAAAGAAGGGTGACGATCAGCGTCAGAACGATGGCAATGACGCATATCCTGTCGATGTGTCTGCTGGTGGACATCTCCTCACCCCATGTAATCGCCGTTGTAGCTCACCAGCACGGCGCTGTGTACCCCTGGCAGTCCGGCCAGAGTGTTGACAAAATCGGTGTTGCCATCCTTCAGCCGGACCTCCAGGTCCAGTTCCACCGCCCCCGGTCGGGCGGTCTTGCTCTTGACCACGCACCGCTGGGTGTTCTGCGCCAGAAAGTCCCGGGCGGCGGTCTCGCTGGCCTGGCCGTCGCACTGGATCACCACGATATAGGGGTCGCTGTGGGACTTGCGGTTGACGAACACCAGCAGGATGATCCCGATGACCACGCTGCCGATGACGGCCAGCGGGATCAGCCCCGCCGCCAGCACGATGCCCGCCGCGATGGCCCAGAACAGGAAGGCGATGTCCAGCGGCTCCTTGATAGCGGTGCGGAACCGGACGATGGACAGGGCGCCCACCATGCCCAGGGACAGCACCACATTGGAGGTGACGGCCAGGATGACCAGCGTGGTGATCATGGTCAGGGCCAGCAGGGTGACCCCGAAGCTGGAGGAGTACATGACCCCGGTGTAGGTCTTTTTATATACCAGGAAGATGAACAGGCCCAGCCCGAAGGCCAGTACCAGGGCCAGCACCATGTCCAGCAGGCTCACCGAGGTCACATTCTCCAGAAAGCTGGACTTGAAAATGTCGTTGAAATTCATGAATAATCCTCCTCTTTATCCGTAGATACGGCATTGGGCGTATTTGGAGAACGCGGTGACCCGGCGGCCTGGCAGGCGCACCGCGTCCCGGATGAGGCCGGGCAGGAACGCGTCCCACTTCACCTCTAAAATGATGGGCGCGTCCCCGGCGGGGACGGTGACGCAGTCCGGGGACAGGAAGTCCGTACACCGCAGGCCGGTGCGGATATCGTAGTCCAGGGTCACGCGCACATTGCCGGGGGCGTACACGAAGGGCTCCCGCAAATAGTCCACGATGGTCTTGGGGCGCAGGAGCTGGGTGTCCATCTTGGCGTACAGCTCCCGCACCAGCCCCTGTGGGTGGGAGGGCATCCAGTCCAACCGCCCATCCACGATGGCCTGGGCCTCTGCCGCCGTGAGCGGAGCGGTCTGCTTGTTTCCCAGGCCCGCCCGCTTACTCTTTTTCTCCAGGTGGATGACCGACGTGTCCCCGTCGTAGTACCGGAGGCGGAACTTCTCCCGGCGGTCCACCCCGTCCACCTTCTCCCGCAGGGCGCGGTCGGAGGGGGTGTCAAAGTAGAGGCTGCGGATGCGGTATCTGCCGTCCACCGCGTGGGAGTCCGGCTCCATCACCGCCCGGAGCCTCTGACGCAGGACCACCAGGTCGGCGGCGTTCAGCTCGTGCTTCCACTCGTGGCGATAGTCCATAGGCGTTGGCCTCCTGTTCCAAAGGGATACCCCATTTTACAGAGAAACGCTGAATCGACGCTGAAAAAAACGGCCGTGTTCTGTAAAAGAACTGTGAACGATCGCTTTTTCAGCTTCATTTCAGCGTTAAGAAGTATTATAGTAAAAAGGCAGTCCGGAGCGGGAGGCGGCTTATGAAGATACTGGTGATCGAGGACGAGGCGCTGCTGGCCGAGTCTCTCAAAGTCCTGCTGGAGAACAAGGGCTTTGAGGTGGAGTGCGTATATGACGGCGAGACGGGGGCGGAATACGCGGAGCTGGGGATCTATGACCTGCTGATCCTGGACGTGATGATGCCGGGGCTGGACGGGTATCAGGTGGCCCGCCAGGTCCGGGCCCGCCGGTGCGCCGTCCCCATCCTGATGCTCACCGCCCGGAGCGCCCTGGAGGACCGGATCGAGGGGCTGAACGCCGGGGCGGACTACTACCTGACCAAGCCCTTTGACAGCCGGGAGCTGCTGGCCTGCGTCAACGCCCTGCTCCGGCGGCAGGGCAATCAGGTGGACGAGCTGACGCTGGGCAACACGGCGCTGGATCTGGCCTCCTGCACACTGGTGTGCGGGGAACGGCAGGTGCGCCTGTCCGCCCGGGAGTTCGACGTGATGCGGGCCCTGATGCAGGCCGGCGGGAAGAACCTGTCCAAGGAGACCATTCTGGCCCGGGTGTGGGGGTACGACTCCAACGCGGTGGAGAACCATGTGGAGGTGTATGTGGGCTTTCTGCGAAAAAAGCTGGCGAGCATCGGCTCCAATGTGCGCATCGAGGCCATCCGGCGGCAGGGCTACCATCTGGAGGTGGACGCGCCATGCTGAAACGCCTGCGGCTGAAATTCATCTGCATCATCATGGCTATCGTGATGGCGGCGCTGCTCATCATGTTCGGCCTGGTGTATCAGATCACCCGGAACGATCTGGAGGCGGAGAGCGTTCAGATGCTTCGCTCCGTGGCGTCGGAGCCCTTCCGGCTGGGCCGACCGGGAGAGCGGCCGGAGGAGGTGCGCCTGCCCTACTTTGTCCTCCAGGTGGACAGGGACGGGAACCTGATCCCTGTGGGCGGCTACTACGATCTGTCTGACGCCGATTATCTGCAGGCCCTGCTGGACGCCGCCCGGGAGACCGGAGAGGAGATCGGTGTGCTGGAGGAGTACGGCTTCCGCTTCTGCTTTGGCCGGGGGCCCCGGGGAGAAAGCGTGGTGTTCGCCGATCTGTCCAGCGAGCGCAGCACCCTGGACGGCCTGGTGCGCACCTGCGCCCTCATCGGCGTGGCGAGCTTTTTCGCCTTTTTGATCGTCAGTGTTTTTCTGACCCGGTGGGCGGTGCGGCCGGTGGAGCGGGCCTGGGAACAGCAGCGGCAGTTCGTGGCCGACGCCTCCCACGAGCTGAAAACGCCGCTGACGGTGATCCTCACCAACGCGGAACTTTTGCAGTCCCCGGACTGCGACGGCGAGAGACGCGCCCGGTCCGCGGACAGCATCCTCGCCATGTCCAGGCAGATGCGGGGGCTGGTGGAGGAGCTGCTGGAACTGGCGCGGGTGGACAACGGCGCGGTCCGGGCCGCCATGACCTCCGTCGATCTCAGCAGGACGGTTGCGGACGCGCTCCTGCCCTTCGAGGCGCCATACTTCGAACGGGGGCTGGAGCTGGAGAGCGAACTTGAGACGGGTGTGACGGTCCACGGCAGCGAGGCCCATTTGCGGCAGGTGGCGGAGATCCTGCTGGACAACGCCCTGAAATACTCCGACGCCCCCGGCAGGGTGTTGGTCACGCTGAAGCGGGAGAGGCGTCGCTGCCGGCTGTCGGTATCCGGCCCCGGCGCGGCCCTCAGCCGGGAGGACCTGACCAACATCTTTAAGCGCTTCTATCGGGTGGACAAGGCCCGACGGATGGATCACAGCTACGGATTGGGATTGTCCATCGCCCAGCGCGTCGTCCAGGAGCACCACGGAAAAATCTGGGCGGAGAGCGGCGGCGGGGCGAACACGTTTATTGTGGAGTTGGCGGTCATATCATAAGACGAGGGGACGGCATAGCCGTCCCCTCGCGCTGTACTCTGATTGAAAAAGCAACTCGGGCATATTTCAGTACCTTCCTGTAATCCCTCACTCCCAGCCGCATACCGCCCGGCCGGATATCGCGTCCTGCCACAGCCGCAGACCGGGAGTCTCCACCGCACGGATCATCCCGGCGAGCGCCGGGGCGTCGGGGCAGATCGTTGGGAACAGGTCGGGCAGGCCGTCCAGCGCCTCCGACCGGTAGACCAGCGTCTTCTCGTTGTTCCACACCGCGCCGTACAGGATCTCCGCCTCCACCAGGTCCTGGAACATATGGCTGCCGTAGCTCAGTTCGGGCTGGTAGCCCGCCCGGGCGTCGGACACCTCGCACACGGCGGTGCAGCCCACGATCTCCGCGAAGCTCACCGGCACCCCCAGCTCCGGGGAGGACGTCCCGATGCGCCCCGGCGTCAGCAGGAGCACCTTTTTCCCCTTCTCCTTGAAGTAGTGGTTCACCCGGCCCACGGCCGCCGCCGCGTCGTACTTCCGGGCATAGGGGTAGCGGTAGTACATCTCCGGGTCCACCAACACCACCGCGTCGATGTTCCGCACCCCCGAGGGTCCCATGGAGGAATCCGCAAGGTCGAACAGGGTCTCCCGGAGGCGCAGACGCCCGATGTCCACCTGTTCCCCCTCACGGCCCAGGTAGAGGGGGCGGCACTGGAGCAGGTTGATCACAAAGTCCCCGCCCTCGTCCAGATTCACGGCGTACTCGATGTCCACCGGGCTTTGGTAGACCCGCTCCAGGGTTTTCAGCAGACGACGCATCATGCCGGTGAAGTCTCTGTTCTCCAGCAGCCGCTGGCAGCTGACGAACCACACGTCCTGATTGGAGCCTCTCTGGCGCAGCAGGCCCTCCGCCTCCCAGTCGTGCTCCATCACCTGATCAAGATACCACCGGGGCAGGTCGGGCAGCAACAGATCCGCCGGCATCTCCCGGATCTGATTGGTCTCCCGATCCAGAGCGTCCACCCAGTGCTGGGAAAACCGATGCTTCTGGGCGGAGGTGGTATAGATGGTGGCCGCCGGCCGGTCCAGATTGGCCAGGCGGGGGTAGTCCTCCCGGGTGCGGTCTACCGCCCGGGTGCCCAGGCCCATCACCAGCCGCAGCATCCCCGCCGCCGGGTCCATGTCCCGGTACCACTTGTAGGCGCTGTGGCTGTACCCCACCCCCGCCGCGCAGGGCATGAAGTACCGCCCGTACCAGGAGCCGGACACCCGCTGGACCAGAATGGCCATCTGCTCGTCCTTATCCTCCAGCCCCCGCAGGCGGCGGTACTCCAGGGCGGATACATCCATGGTGCTGGCGTACACCCGGCGCACCGCCTGCTCAAAGGCCTCCAGCCGCTCCTGGGGCCCGCCCTGGTTGACGCAGAACACCGACTCGTACTTTCCCGCGAAGGCGTTGTGGAAGCCGTCCTCCAGGAAGCTGGAGGAGCGCACGATGATGGGGCTCTGGCCGAAGTATTCCAGCATGGTCAGAAACTGCTCCCGGATCTTGGCCGGAAAGGTGCCGGTGAGCAGGTGCCGCTTCAGTTCCTCCGCCGCGGTGAAATACTCCGCCCCGGTGCGCTGCCGGATGCGCAGCCGCCAGCAGTCGTTGGACACGATGTAGGTGTAGTACACATCGGAGCCGATGTACCAGGAGTCGTGGGGCTCGCTGTGGGCCTCCATGTCGCCAGGCAGCTCGGTCTCGGCGATCTTTCTTGCCAGCAGCATCCCGCAGGACTTGCCGCCCACCGCCCCGCTGCCGATCATCCGGTCCCGGAGGGCGAAGTAGTCCCTCGGGTGGAAATAGCGGCGCACCAGCTCCCGCAGGTGATCGTCCCTGGTCATCATGCTGGCGATGAGCTGGCCCTCCGTCCCGGCGCTCAGGTCCCCAACCTGGGCGTATTCCATGCGGGCGGCGCTGAAAAACCGATCGTAGCTGTCGTAGTTCTGGTCCTGATTCGCCGCCTCCATCCGCTGGAGGGCCTGATAGTAGCGGCTGGTGCCCACCCCGTCCTGAACGGTGGAGAACGCCCCGGTCCGGGTGTCGAGGCAGTGGGGCAGGAACATCCGGTCCGAGTACCGGTTCCACACCTTGAGGGGGTGGAGGTAAACGTACCGCCCCGCGGAGCACACGTCCAGCAGGAGCTGGGTGGTGTCCCGGATGCGGGCCACCGCGTCGAAGGAGTGCCGGCCCCGGATCAGGGGGAAGTAGGCCACCGTGTCCAGCTCAAACAGGTAGGGGCAGGTGACCCGGAAGAAGTTGCCCATCATCAGGTCGGTGTACCAGGCCGACTGGAGCTCGGACAGGCAGTCGAACACGTAGAAGGCATCCCGCCCCCGGCGGGTGATCTCGTCGTGGAGCTTGACGGTGAAGGTCTCGAAGCCCTCCTCCGGGTCGAACCGCCGCACGTCGATGCCGGTGAGGTCGGTGAGGACCGGCTCATGCTGAGCGAAGCGGATGTAGACGATGTTCCGCCCGTCGGCCACCGCCTGCCGGGCGAAGGGCCCGGCGAACCGCCGGAACTCGTCGATGCTGGATACCTGCCAGACCACATTGTCCCCCAGCCGGATGTAGTCCAGGATCTGGTCCATGCCGGGACAGCCGCTCAGGATCGGGTCAAAGGCCGCCATGTTCAGTCCCCCTTTTCATCAAAGGTACGGTGAAAAACAGAGCGGGACAGAGAAGCACGAACCTCTCTGTCCCGTTTCTGATATGATACACCAAATTAGCGCAAATTGCAATTGTTCATTGTCACCGCTTGCGGAGTCCCGCTCCTTGTCCATTTGTTTTTGACGCTTAAAATGTTGTTGCCGCTCAAAGCGCGCCCGGATTTCTCCGGCAGTCCACCACCGCGTCGATGTAGACACGGTCCCCCTCAACAAAAAACACCGCCCTGTACCATTTGGCGAACAGCGCCTTTCGATAGGTATCCCTTGGAAGGTTTGGATCCTCCAAAACCGGGAACTGATAGGGGTTCTCCGCCAGCCGTTCCGTCAGCTCCGCGAACTCTTTGCGAAACCGTTTGGCTGCGGGGACGCTGACGCGGGAGATGAACCGAATATGCTCCAAAAGCATCCCGTTCAGGTAGGGCGCGGCGATGACCTTATACCTGCTCACTGCGCTCCGCCTCCGCGATGATCCGATCCATATCTGCCAGCAGCTCTTCCGCCGAAGCTCCTTCAAGCCCCTGCGCCCGTTCCGTTCTGGCCCGGAGCAGATCGGCGTAGAGGGACTGCTCGGAGCTCAGGGAGAGGGAAAGCGGCACCGCCCGGTCCCGAACGATCTGCTGTAAAAACATATTGATGGTCCCATTCATATTCATGCCCAGCTGGGCAAGAACCTGCTCCGCCTGTGCCTTCAAGTCCGGGTCCATGCGGATGCTCACATTGACGCTTGCCATAGGATCACGCTCCTTCTATTTCATTATAGAGTAGGATGCGTACAATGTCAATACAAATGCGGGCAGAGCGGGGCTAAAAAACTTGCAAGCGCTGATTCCAAATGCGGACCGGGCCGCAAGGTTCTCATAAAGAGGGCTCAGAGACGAACCCCTGTGAGCAGAGATCGTCCCAGCTGATATCGACCAGCAGGTTCTCCGCAGCGATGGCGTAGTCACCTACCACCACCCAGGGGATCAGCAGGCGATTATCCGAATAATTGTCCACGAAATGGAGCTTGCCGCCGTGGTGATAGTGCCTTGGCGCGCGTTTCTGGCCGGCGTTAAAGTAAGTAATGTGGCCGTCCATGGTCAGGGTAAAGCGCCGGAGGGTATCGCCCGTCTGGAACCCGTGTCCTTCAGGCAGTTTCATCACAGGCCGAAATCCCACGTCCTTGCTGCGAAGAGCGGAATAATACTGCCGCCAGGAACCTCCCTCGCCCAACGAGCGGGCGATCCGGGCAGCCGGCACTTCCTTGGACGCCTCCCTGCACCAGAAGTGTCCCCGATGAGCATGGGCCGGCGAGGCGTTTCTCAACAGTTCCGAATATTGGTCCCAATGTTTCTGAACGGTGCTGTCGGCGGTTCTGCCTCCTTTGGGCAGTCCAATCACGTACGTCTGATCACAACTGATGATCTTTTTCCCCTGCGGCATTGAAGACTCCTTTCCCTGTGGGTGTATACGAACGCTGGTTTTGCGAAAAGAACAAGAGCGCAGTTCAGCACCGCGCCCTTTGTATCTATACAGGCATTGACGGAAAAGAAAATATATGTTTAGTATAACTGCTTTGTGCCGATAAAGCAAGAGACAAGCGAAACAGTTTTCAAATTGTTTTCATATTGACTTTCCCAACCAATGCTTCCCGACATTTCTCATTATGCCGCTCAGCGTTGCGTTCGATCCCGTCGGTCCACTACAGCTCGAACCAGAATGTGCAGTTGGGCTTGTTGTCCACGCCAAAGCCTGCCCCGTGCGCCATTAAGATCTCCTTTGCGATGGACAGCCCCAGCCCGGACACGACCGCTTTGTTCTTCCTGTTCCGGGCGGTGTAATAGCGGTCCCAGATATAGGGGATCTCCTCGTCTGCGATCCCTTTCCCGTGATCCGTTACCGAAAACCGCGCGGAGCCGTCTCCCGCTGTCAGCGACACCTTGATCTTTTTGCTTTCGTCCGTGTGATTCACGGCATTGTCGATGAAATTGTAGATGACCCGCTTGATCTGCGCCTCGTCCGCTCTCGCCGTAACGCCGTCTGTGATTTCGGTTTCGATGACATAGCCGTTCTGCTCACAGAAGGGCGCGAACTGCCCGATCACATCCCGGACCGCGCGGCTCAGGTCGATGATGCCGTACTCATGGGGTACATGGTTCGACTGCATGGCGGAAAAGTCCAAAACCTCATTGACCAGCGCCGTCAGCCTGTCCGCCTCCCGCATGATGATGGTAAGGTCGCTCTCGCGCCTCTGCGGGTCCTCCCAGGAGATGTCCTTCACCATCTCCGCGTAGCCCTTGATCATGGTGAGGGGCGTCCGCAGATCGTGGGAGACATTGGCGAGGAAATCCCTCTGGGCGTTTTTGGCCCGCTCCAGGCTCAGCGCCGTCTCCCCCAGCGTGTCCGACAGGTCGTCCAGCTCGGCGCAAAACCCTTTCGGCAGCTCCGGGTGGTAGTTTCCAGCGGCGATCTGCTTTGCGGAGTCCGCAATCTTCGCCACCGGCCTTTCAAACCGCTTCGAAATGACCCAGGCAAGGCAGAAGCCTAACACCAGGGACAGGGCAGAGACCCAAACCAGTTGGAGCCGCAGTATCCTGACGGTCCCTCCCACCGTGCCCAGGGGCATACTGATATAGAGGACATTTCCGCCGCCCAGAACGCTGCCCGTTACATAGGCCGTGTTGTCCTCCGTGACAAAGCTCACACTGTCCGCGCCGGAAGCGGCCAGTTTTTCGATGAAGGCTTTATAGCTGTACGGCAGGTTGCGGAGGGCCCCCTTTTCCCAGTTCATGACCTCGTCCGGGGAAAGCCAGGGGTTGTCGCTTTGGTGTTCCTCCTGTCCCGTCTCCCCATACAGGCGCTTGTATTCGTCGGAGCTGTAAAGGATCTTCCCATCGGCATCCGTCACGAATACAAGCAGCGAGTTGGCCGCGGCAGCCTCGTCGATCACACTGTAGAAGTCCGCGTCCGCCGAGCGTTCCGCGATCTCCCTCGCCGCCTTTTCCGCGCTGTGGATGGCCATACTGTTATAAAAGCTCTGCAGGAATACCGTCTGCAAAAGCCAGAGCACAAGAAAGATGGCGGCGGAAAAGAGCACGAACCACAGCCACAGCTTCACACCAAACGATCTACGTCTTTTCATCGAACCGATACCCCGTTCCCCGCAGCGTCACGATACATTTTCGATAGGGGCCCAGTTTGCCCCGCAGCAGCTTGATCTGCCAGTCAACGGTGCGGTCGTCCCCAAAATAGTCGTAGCCCCAAACGGCGTTCAAAATGTTTTCCCGCGTCAGGGCGATCCCCTTGTTCTGGACGAGGTAGACAAGCAGGTCATATTCCTTCGCGGTCAGTTCCGTCTTTGTCCCGTCCACAAAGACTCCATGGGAGCGCGTGTCGATCCGCAGACCCTGTATCACGATCTCATCCTTCGGCCTGCCGGACGTGTTCCTGGCCAGGACCGCCTTGACCCGCGCCATCAGCTCACGGGGAGAAAACGGCTTTACCACATAGTCGTCGATACCCAGCTCGAATCCCATCAGCTTGTCGTACTCCGTGCCCAGCGCGGACAGCATGATAATGGGTATTTGCTTCTGCTTGCGGATCTCTTTGCAGGCGGTAAATCCGTCCATCTCCGGCATCATAATGTCGAGGATGATGAGGTCATAGTCGTTCCTTTGGCACAGGCGGACCGCCTCCGCGCCGGTGCCCGCCGTATCGACCTTGTGTCCCTCATGCTCCGCAAACCGGGAAATAAGCTCTACAATATCCCGCTCGTCATCGACAGCCAGTAGGTAAGCCATGATCTCCCTCCTAAACAGCGCAAAACGCAAACCGCCGCTTGGACGGTTTGCCATTTTGCGCTTTTGCTTTTGTTACTTATGGTAGCTCGCGCCGCGCTGCTGGCCGGTCACATAGCTGTATCCGGACCTGTCCTGCGTACCGTCCGCATCATCATCCTGCCGGTAGGACGCGCCCCTCTGCTGACCGCCGACGTAGCTGTAGGACGCTGCAGCTTCTTCGGACCAGGGCGTTTCCCCGATGCCGTTCTCCGCGAGGAACGCATCCCGCTCCTCCTCCGGGAGCTGCTCGGCCTGGGCGTACAGAACGTTGCGGCCGGTGCTGCGCTGATGTCCCGCCACATAGCTGTACGCGCTCTCCTCATCAGCCTCAGGGGCAGCGGACGCGCCGGCTTCCTGCCCGGCGGCGCTGCTGGGCGTCCCCGATCCGGCCGCAAACGCGGTCACGCATCCGACCGACAAAATGAGCGCCACCGCGATGGCAGACATCATGATCGTTCTTTTCTTCATAGCTTATACCACCTTTCCTGAATCTGGCTTTCGCCAGTACTCATAAGATAAGCCATAAATGAGGAATGTACGTGGCAGTTATTTGGAATCTGTGTGGAATATGCATATGGGAAAAACAAATTCCATTTCGATTATACATTTTTCTTTATTTGAGTTCAATACTTGTCAGCAGAAAATGAAACTATTATAATTAATACTGAATTAGGCATTGAAAGAAGGGATTTGAACGTGAAAAAGGATTTTCGCATACATTTTTCCGATGAACAATTTGAGGAACTTCGCCGCCGGATCAGCATGACAAGGCTACCAAAGCCGATAGAGGGGGATAACTGGTCGCTGGGAACGGACGTACAATACCTTTCATCCCTTCTGTCCTACTGGCGTGACAGCTATGATTGGAAACGGAAGGAGACTGAACTCAACCAATATCCGCAGTTTACCTGTGAACTGGATGGGGTGACGGTTCATTTCTTTCATATCCCCGGTTCCCGCAAGGGCTCGCTGCCGCTGCTGCTGACACACGGCTGGCCGGACAGTTTCCTTCGCTATGCGAAGGCGTTTCCGCTGCTCTCCGAATTTGACCTTGTGGTACCCTCTCTGCCGGGCTTTGCCTTTTCAACGCTTCCGCCAAAGGGCTTTCTCAATAACGCCGAAGTTGCGGAACTCTGGCATAAGCTGATGACCGAGGTACTTGGTTACAGGGAATACATAGCGTCAGGCGGCGATATGGGCCGGGGCGTGACGTGCTATCTGGCGGCCCGCTATCCGCGAGAGGTAAAAGGCATCCATCTTACGGACGTAGGCTTTGCGGGGGACATTGTGGCGTCGGTGGATGATTTGCTTACGCCTTCGCAACTGGACTATAAGCACCGTGCCCAGGAATGGACACGGATGGAGGGGGCCTATATCAACATCAACAGTACCAAGCCTCAAACCCTGGCGTTTATGCTCAGTGATTCTCCTGCCGGGATGGCCGCATGGATCGCGGAAAAATACCACGCTTGGAGCGACTGGCCTCTGCTGACGATGGACGACCTCTGCGACTGCCTGACCCTCTACTGGATGACGAACACGGCATATACCTCTATCCGCGCCTACCACGGGAACAGCTTTACCTTGCCGACCGTGGGGCCAATCACCGTACCGACAGCCATCGCGGCCTTTCCCCACGATGTCCTTCCGGTGCCAAAGGAGTGGGTAGAAAAGCACTATCCCGTGGCCCAATACACCAATATGGCGCGGGGTGGTCATTTTACTGCCTTGGAACAGCCAAGAGAGTTTGCCAATGATGTGATCCAATTTTCCAAGATGTTGAGAAGCATATGAGCAAGTACAAATATCCATAGTTTTTAACCATCTGTCAAGCGCAAATGCAAGACGCAAATTTTTTATTTTGGTACCTTGACAAGTTGAATGGTTCGGTGTATTATTCCTTTGGTACCAACGTAAATTCATTGATTTTGTAAAGGACAGAAGAACGATGAATAACCACGAAAACAGGAATGATCAGACCGTTTCCAGTGAATCCTGCCCCTGCTGCCCCCGGCACTGTCCCCTTGACGCCACCAGTTGCGAAAAGGGCGCGGCCTACGCCGCCATGTCCCCTGAAGAGCGGGCTGCCGGCCATGAGGCCCACAGTCACGGCGGCAACAGTGAGCGCGGCGGTCACCCCCACGGCGGGGATAACTTCCACCGCCGCGGCGAGGGTCATGGCCACGGTCACGGCCCCCGCGGGCACAGGCCGGACGGTCCTGACCATCACGGCCCTCACCCGGAGTTCTTTGACGACCCCGATTCCCTTAACAGCCTTATGCACCGGTGCGGCCACGCTCTTCGCCACCGCGCTGACCGGGAGCGGGGCCAGAGAAGCGTCCTGGCCCTTCTGGCCGCATGGGGAGAGACCGACCAGCGCACACTTCAAAACGCGCTGGCCATCCAGCCCGGCTCTGTCAGTGAGCTACTCTCCAAACTGGAGGCCAAGGGCTACATCGTCAAGTCCCGCAGCGAACAGGACCGACGCATGGCGACCGTGACGCTCACCGAAGAGGGCAAGGCGGTAGTCCAGAGCCTTCCCGAGAAAAAGCAGGATCTGTACGCCGCCCTTACCGCCGAGGAGCAGGAGACATTGAAAGCCTTGCTGAAAAAGTTGCTGGAGAGTTGGGAATAAGATTGTAGCTTGATTTTCACTTGGGAAACACAGTTACCTTTTGTAAAAACGAAGAATCTTCGTTTTTAGAGGCCGCCGGAATAAAATGTAGTATTCTGTCGAAAAGAAACCCAGGTATTTTGCGCATATGCTCTTGACAGTTTAGCTGGCATATGTTACCATTTCATCATTGATTGCTTGTGCGTACTTCGCTGAAATCGCGGAGCCGGGTCCATTGGACCTGGGACCGGGGGGCACCCGCATTGCATACGTTGTTAAGGTTGTACGTTATGCCGGAACGGCCGCTATAAGAGATTGCGGCGTTTACTGGCAGGAGCTTGTAGGGGGCAGTATACCCTTTTGAGGGTAGATTACCCGTTGTTGAATGCTTATCATAGCCCATTGGGCTGAAAAGTGAAGAATGCCTGCGCTTATTGAGAGTGCGAAAAGTTTGTTGACGCTGATGTTTTGACGACTTTTCGCACTCTCTTTTTGCGTTTTTGAAGGTGTTTCCGCTCATCGGGAGCAGCC
>CANQKJ010000009.1 GCA_947624465.1 uncultured Oscillospiraceae bacterium | reverse complement strand
AGGCGCAGAAGTTGACACAGCCGTCCTCCACCTTGAGCATGGCCCGGGTCCGGTCGGCAAGGCCGCCGGCGGGGAGCCGCTCGAAGGCGCGGCGTCTCATGGCGTCGTCCACCGCCACCACCTGGGGGGCGCGGGCTTTGAGCTGTTCCTCCAGCCGGTCCAGGAAGTCCATCCGCCCCCCGGAGCCGGCCACCAGGTCCACCCCAAGGGCGGCCACGGCGGCGGGGTCGGTCTGGGCGTAACAGCCGCACACGGCCACCACCCCGTCCGGGGCCATTTTTCTGGCCCGGCGGATGAGGTTGCGGCACTTCTTGTCGCTGACGGCGGTGACGGTGCAGGTGTTGACAATGTAGGCGTCGGCGGGGCCGCTAAAGTCCGCCAGCTCGTGCCCCCGGCGGAGCAGTTCCCGCTCCATGGCCTGGGTCTCATACTGGTTCACCTTGCAGCCCAGGGTATAAATTGCGACCTTCATACGATAGTCCCTCTTGTTTTTTCTCGTCTGATATTATATGATTATAACAATTCCCGCCCCAAAAGTATAGAGTGAATTGCCGGAGGACGACATGGCTTACAATTTTTTCGCGTACATTTTTCGTATGCGGTACATCGCCCGGTGGGCGCTGATGCGCAATACCCGCAGTGAGAACGTGGAGGAGCACTCCTACGAGGTGGCGGTGCTGGCCCACGCCCTGGCCGCCATCGGCAGGGAGGTGTTCCACAAGGACGTGGACCCGGACCGGGCCGCCGCCGCCGCCCTGTTCCACGACGCGCCCGAGATCATCACCGGGGATATGCCCACCCCCATCAAATACTACAACCCGGAGCTGAAAAACGCCTATAAGGCGGTGGAGGCGGTGGCCCAGGACAAGCTGCTGTCCATGCTGCCCCGGGAGCTGTCCGCCGTCTATGAGCCGCTCATCCGGGAGAGCGACGAGACCGTCCGCCCCTATGTGAAAGCGGCGGACAAGCTGGCCGCCTACCTCAAGTGCCGGGAGGAGCAGAAGGCCGGCAACACCGAGTTCAACCGGGCGGCCCACGAGACCCTGGCCGCCCTGCGGGCCATGGGCATGGAGGAGGCGGACTGGTTCCTGGACAACCTGGCCGGGGCCTTCCTGCTCACCCTGGACGACCTGGGATAATCACCACAAGGAGGACAACGCTATGCGGGCTATCGTCACCGTCATCGGCAGGGACACCGTGGGCATCATCGCCGCCGTGTGCGCCCTGCTCAGCGGGAAAAACGTCAACGTGCTGGACATCAGCCAGACCGTGCTCCAGGAGTACTTCACCATGATCATGCTGGTGGACGTCTCCGCCGCCACCGTGCCCTTTGCCCGGCTGCGGGAGGAGCTGGCCGCCGCCGGACAGGAGCGGGGGCTGGACATCCGCATCCAGCGGGAGGATATTTTTGACGCCATGCACAAGATTTGAGCGCGCCGCGGACAGGCGAAGCGTGACAATGCGAACAGAGAGGTTCCCGTATGCTGAATAATACCGACATTCTCAGCACCATCCACATGATCGATCAGGAGCACCTGGACGTGCGCACCATCACCATGGGGGTGTCCCTGCTGGACTGCTGCGACCCCGACCCGAAGGCCGCCTGCCGGAAGATCTACGACAAGATCGCCGCCTCCGCCCAAAACCTGGTCAGGACCGGGGAGGACATCGAGGCGGAGTTCGGCATCCCCATCGTGAACAAGCGCATCTCCGTTACCCCCATGGCGCTGGTGGCCGGGGCGTCGGACTGCCCGGACTACGTTCCCTTCGCCAAAGCCATGGACGAGGCCGCCAGGGCGGTGGGGGTCAACTTCATCGGCGGGTTCTCCGCCCTGGTGCAGAAGGGGATGACGGCGGCGGACAGAAAGCTCATCGCCTCCATCCCGGAGGCCCTGGCCGTCACCGGCATGGTGTGCGCCAGCGTCAACGTGGGCTCCACCAGGGCGGGCATCAACATGGACGCGGTGGGCCTCATGGGGGAGACCGTCAAGGCCGCGGCGGAGCGTACGGCGGACCGGGGCGGCTTCGGCTGCGCCAAGCTGGTGGTGTTCTGCAACGCGGTGGAGGACAACCCCTTTATGGCGGGCGCCTTCCACGGCGTGGGCGAGGCCGAGCGGGTCATCAACGTGGGGGTCTCCGGCCCCGGCGTGGTCCACCACGCCCTGAAAAAGGTGCGGGGCCAGCCCTTCGACGTGGTGGCCGAGACGGTGAAAAAGACCGCCTTCCAGGTGACCCGGATGGGCCAGCTGGTGGCGAGAGAGGCCAGCGCCCGGCTGGGGGTCCCCTTCGGCATCGTGGACCTGTCCCTGGCCCCCACCCCCGCCGTCGGGGACAGCGTGGCCCGCATTTTGGAGGAGATGGGCCTGGAGACCTGCGGGACCCACGGCACCACGGCGGCCCTGGCCCTGCTCAACGACGCGGTGAAAAAGGGCGGCGTGATGGCCTCCTCCAGCGTGGGGGGCCTGTCCGGCGCTTTCATCCCCGTCAGCGAGGACGAGGGCATGATCGCCGCCGCGCAAAGCGGCGTCCTCACCCTGGACAAGCTGGAGGCCATGACCTGCGTGTGTTCGGTGGGGCTGGATATGATCGCCGTCCCCGGCGACACCCCCGCCTCCACCGTGGCCGCCATCATCGCCGACGAGGCCGCCATCGGCATGATCAACCAGAAGACCACCGCCGTGCGCATCATCCCCGCCCCCGGCAAGAAAGTCGGGGAAACGGTGGAGTTCGGCGGCCTGCTGGGCTCCGCTCCCGTGATGCCCGTCCATCCCGAGAGCGCCGAGGCGTTCATCGCCAGAGGTGGCCGCATCCCGGCCCCCATGAACAGCCTGAAGAACTGAGCGCGAAACGGTTTTCCGCAAAAAGAGGCCGCCCGACGGGCGGCCTCTTTCACGTTATACCGGTTCCCTCGGGTCGGGGTCGGCCCAGAGGGTGGAGAAGTAGTCGTAGTAGGGCATCAGGAAGGTGAAGCCCTCGATGAGCCGGTCGGCCAGGGCGGGGGAGTAGATGAGATCGGTCAGCGCCTCGCTGTGGCCGAGGTCCAGGGACCTCTTGTTGTACCAGCTCAGCAGTTTGGGATGGGGCGGGGCCTTCTTCCGGGCGTACTCGGGGCCGTCCAGCACGAATTCGCTCTGTTTGGCGAGCTTGTTCGCCAGCCGCAGCATGGGCCTGTAGTCCCGGTCCATCCGGGCCCGGAATTTCTCCATGATCACCGGGTCGGCGGCATAGAAGCCCATGCCATAGCTCCACTGCTCCGGGGCCAGCTCGAACCAAAGCACCGGGTGGCCGCCGTCGGACTCGTTCTTCCAGCGGAACAGGGAGAACCAAAGATGGTCCTTGTAGGGGCCCCGGCCGAAGAGCCGCCGGGCGTCCCGGTAGATGCGGGAGACCTTTATGTTCAACTGGCATTTGGGGAACCGGTCCAGCATGGCGGCCTGGCACTGGGCGGCCAGATCCTTCATGGGCCCCAGGAAATATGTCTGGTAGTCCGCCTTGCGGGGTTCGAACCAGCTCCGCTCGTTGTTGAAGCGGATCCCCCACATGAAGTCCACCGTCTCCTGTGTAAAACCCTGGAACATGGCTCAGACGGCCTCCTCAGGGGCGGGGCCCTCCGGCTGCTCCGGCACAGGCTCCGGCTCCTGCGTGGGTTCGGGTCCCGGTTCCTCCGAGGGCTGGGGCTGGGGCTCCTCCGTGGCGGGAGGCTCGCTCTCCGCGGGCGGGTCCGTTACCGCCGGGGGCTCGCTCACGGGAGGGTCGCTCACCGGGGGCTCGCTCACAGGAGGATCGGAGACCACCGGCGGTTCGGTCACGGGCGGCTCGGAGACGGGCGGTTCGGTCACAGGGGGTTCGGAGGCGGGCGGCTCGGGAACGCCCTCGCCCCAGGGGCCGGAGTCGGCGGGGTTGTAGAGGATCACCTTGTCCCGCTTGGCGTACCGGCTGTGGTTTTCAAAGGTCCGGGAGAGCAGGGCGCCGCTCCGGGAGTACACCAGGCGGTACACGTCCACCTCATAGCCGGTGTAGGGGGTCACATCCACCTTGGTAGTGCCCTGGGGGATGGTGGGGTCGGGCTTGTAGACGGTCTCCCACTCGGTGGTGGAGGTGGTGTAGCGCTCCGTCTTCACGTAGTGGCCGTCTGGGTTGGTGCCGTACAGCCGGACGGTGAGGGTGCCCCAGGCGCCGCCGGTGGTATAGGACACCACCTTGATGGGATAGCCGGTGTTGTTGCGGAACTGGAAGTCCAAGGAGGGGTAGTAGACGGTGGCGTCCAGCCCGTTGGGGATATAGCCGGTGGCGAAGGCGTGGGCCGCCCGCCGGACGATCTCCAGATTGGAGTACACCGCGCAGTAGTAGAGGGAGGAGGACACCTGGCAGATGCCGCCGCCCACCATATCCACGGTCAAGCCGCCCTGATAGCCGGTGGACTGCTGATAGCCGTTGGCCAGGGAGGGGTCGCCGATGGTCCGCAGGTAGGAGAAGGTGGCGCCGGGGGCGATGATGGCGCCGTTGCAGGACTGGGCGGCCACGCCCACGTTGTGGGAGCGGGTGGCCACGCCGTCCAGGTTGGTGGTGACGGTGGCCAGCAGATCGTTGTAATAGATGCCCTCGGCATAGGGGTTGTCCTGGGTGCCGCTGCCGCCGTTTTCGATCTTGGGGGAGGTGAACACCAGGGGAATGGAGCAGCTCTCGCCGGGGCCGATGGCGTCCAGCGCCTCCTGGGCGGAGGGGATATCGATGGAGACGCCGATGACGGCGGGGACCATATTGCCGTTCTCGTCCTTGACGGGGGGCTGAGGCTCCACATAGACCAGGTCGTTGAGCGCGTCGGCGGTGATCTCCTGGCAGGGGACGGTCCGGGTCTGGACGCTGAGCTGTTCGCCGCCGGCGAGAAGGGCGGCGCAAATGTCCTCCGCCAGCGCTCCGGCATCCACCTCCTGCCCGTCGGTGCCCTTGACCACGGTGACGTTCTCCTCATCCACCGTGCAGGCGGCCTCCACCGGAGCCACATACAGCTCCCGGGCGATCTTCTGCGCCATGTCGTCCGCGGCCTGCCGGCCCTCTTCGGTCAGCTTGGCGGTGGACAGGGGGATGGATACGGGTTCCTTCACCATGCCCAGCCACAGGGCGCCCAGCTTCCAAAAGGGCTGGCTCTCTTTGTCGGCCATGGCCTTGTCCAGCACGGCGAGGGGGGAGTGATCGATGAGCCGGGAGGTCTGGTCCGCGCCGGCCAGGGTGGCGGTGTGCCCCTGCCCGTACCGGATGGTGAGCTTCTGCGTCTCCAGCTGCCGGTCCATTTTGTGCGTCAGCTCGCTCTCGGCGGCGTCCAGGGGGGCTTTGCCCAGATCGGCCACCACCGCGCCCTTGTCGTCCACAACGGTCACGCCGGGCAGCAGCCTGCCGTTCGTCTGGACCCAGCGGCACAGCCCCAGATACGCCCCCGCCGTGGCGGCGGCCAGGGCGGCCGCCACGGCGAGGATGATGAGGGGGATGAGTATTCTTTTCCGATGCGTCACTTTGGAGTCTTCCATGTCCGCGGCCTCCTAAAGGGGGATTGCAAAAAGAGAAATGCGAAAAACACAAGGGGTATACATAATCGCAAGTATTTTACCACTATATTTTGATTTGAGCAAGGAAAATCCCACAAAAAATGGTTACAATTTGGTATCAAAAGGGCGGCCGCTTCGGCGGGGAAAAAGCGTGGGACCGCGGCGTCCGCCGCGGTCCCGTCTCTCAGACGCCCTTGTATTTTCTCCGGGTGGCGATGCCGCCCCGGATGTGGCGCTCGGCCTTGTTTTCGTCCAGAATGGCCTTTACCTGGTCGTAAAGGGAGTGGTTGATGGCGGGCAGACGCTCGCTCAGATCCTTATGTACCGTGGATTTGCTGATGCCGAATTTCCGGGCCGCGCTCCGTACGGTGGCCCGGTTTTCGATGATGTACAGCGCCAAGTCTCGGGCGCGCTCTTCCATGTTCCCTTTCACAAAAACACTCCCCGCTGTGGTCTGGTGATTTATATGCCGGGCGGCGGGGGATTATGTGACGGCGGCGGGGGTGGGGATTCATGAAAAATTAAAAAAGTTGGTTATTTACAGCCAACTTCCGAAAGTATATAATAAGAGGGCCACGGGCGAACAGACAGCGAAAGGGGGGGCAGCCATGGCGGAGGACCGGCGGTACGGGACAGACGGACCCGGCTCCCAGGGAAACAGCGGCCCCAGCCGGCAGGGCGGTCCCGGCTACCGCTATGATTACGGCTATGGCGGCCCTCAGTATCAGCCGCCCAAGCCTCCCGCCTCCCGGAAGGGAGGCAGCGGCTGGGGGGACTGGATCGCCATGGGCATCCTGTTCCTGTGCCCATCCATCCTCACCAAGATCATCTCGGTGGTCTGGTTCGTGCGCAAGATGAACGCCATGAGCCAGGACCAGAGGAACGCCTATAAGAGCGACGTCCGCCGGGCCGCCGGCCAGGTGAAGGACGCCTTTGTGAACATGGGCCGGGACTTCGCGGGCATGGGAAAGGACGCGGCCCGGGAGGTCAAAACGGCCCAGAGCAGGGCCGCCCAGGCTCAGACAGCCCGGACCGCCCAGCGGAAACAGCAGAAGGGGGAGGACGGCTGGAACGTCCGCTCCAAGTGGGACGCCATGCTGGGCCGTGCCCAGGCGGAGGCCAAAGGCAGCACGGGGCTGATGATCGGCGGCGGCATCATGGCCGTCGGAAACGGCATCGGCTCCATCGCCATGCTGGACGAGATCAGGGGCGTCTTCAGTTTCGGAGACCTGGCGGGGCTGCTGCTCCTGCTGGCCTTTGCCGCCGGCGGGATCGGAATGGTGCTGGGCGGCGTGGGCAAGCGCCGCCGGGCGGAGCGCTACGCCAGCTATCTGGGCTATATCGGCGCCAACCGGGAGGTCTCCCTGGCCCATATGGCGGCCAACTTCGGGGTGCCCGTCGACAAGCTCTGCAAGGACCTGCGGCGGATGCTGGCCAAGGGCTATCTGCCCACCGGCTACATCGATCTGGCCGAGGGCAGGCTGTTCCTCACCGAGATGGGCTACCACGAGACCCGGCGGGAGGAGGCCCCTCCCCGGGAAACCGCGAAGCAGGCGGAGGCCCGGGAGGACGATATCCTCCGCCAGATCCGCCAGGTGAACGACGCCATCCCCGACGAGGCCATGTCCGCCAAGATCGACCGCATCGAGGAGATCACCCGGAAGATCCTGACCTATCAGAAGGCCCACCCGGACCGGGAGGCCCAGCTGCGCTCTTTTCTGAACTACTATCTGCCCACCACCCTGAAGATCCTCCGGGCTTACGCCCAGCTGGACGCCCAGGGCATCGAGGGGGAGAACATTTCCGCCGCCAAGGCCCGCATCGAGGGGATGATGGACCAGGTGGTGGCCGGGTTTGAGAAGCAGCTCGACAAGCTGTTCCGGGACGACGCCATGGACATCACCTCCGACGTGGAGGTGCTGGAGAATATGCTGAAAAAGGACGGCCTGTCCGGCGGCGACGATATGACCATGACCCTGTAATCATGCGGGGCGCGGAGGGATGACCTCCGCGCCCCGATTTTTTTGGTTGCAATTTCGCCGCCGGGTGGGTATAATAGAACGGTATCCGGGTGTAGCGCAGCTGGTAGCGCGGGTGGTTTGGGACCACCAGGCCGGGCGTTCGAGTCGCCCCACTCGGACCAGCTCGTCGCAAGCGTCATATCGCTTGCGACGAGCTTTTTTCAAAAGCACATCGCTCGCTCATTCTGCTGCTCCTCGCTTCCCCCACAAAATGCTTCGCATTTTGTGGGGATCCCCCTTTGAGCAAGCTTTGTATCGCTTGCTCCGACGTTTTTTCAAACGTCAAAGCGCGCTTGCTCCGCTGCTCCTCCTTTCCCCACAAAGCCAAAGGGGGGCTTTGCAGGGGTCCCGATTGGCAAACGTCATATCGCTTGCTCCGGCGTTTCTTACGCCGCCGCCAGTCAGAAAAACCTCGTCCTTTTCCGAGCGTTTTGGTAGTTTTTCCGCTTGTTCTTCTCCGAATGATGTGCTATAACTGGCTTGCTGTTCTACGGGCGCACACGCCGGGAGCGGTAAAAAGTCCGACCGTTCGTGTCGCAGGATAGGAGATTGAACGAGCATGGAGAGACGCAGGTCTGCCCATGAGATCGATATGACCCACGGCCCCCTGGCCGGGAAGCTGCTGCTGTTTGCCATCCCGCTGATGCTGTCCAGCCTGCTGCAGCTGCTGTTCAACGCCGCCGACGTGGTGGTGGTGGGCCGGTATGCCGGCGACGCCGCCCTGGCGGCGGTGGGGTCCACATCCTCCCTTATCAACCTGATGGTGAACATCTTCATCGGCCTGTCCGTGGGCGCCAACGTGGTGGCGGCCCGGGATCTGGGGGCGGGCCGGGACGGGGACGTTCGGAAGGACGTCCACACCTCCGTCACCCTGGCCCTCATCGGCGGCGTGGTGCTGACGGTGCTGGGGACCCTGCTGTCCCGGCAGATGCTGGTCTGGACCTCCTCGCCGGCGGACGTCATCGACCTGGCCGCCCTGTATCTGCGCATCTACTTCCTGGGGATGCCCGCCAATATGCTCTACAACTTCGGCGCGGCCATCCTCCGGGCCCAGGGGGACACCCGGCGGCCCCTGTATATCCTGTTCGCCGCCGGCGTGCTCAACGCGGGTCTGAATCTGTACTTCGTCATCGTGTGGCAGATGAGCGTGGCGGGGGTGGCCCTGGCCACCATCATCTCCCAGTACCTCTCCGCCGCCCTGGTGCTGCTCTGCCTGGTGCGGGACAAGGGACTGCTGCGGCTGGAGCTGAAAAAGCTGGGGCTGGACATGGAGGTGGTGGGCCGCATCGCCCGGGTGGGCCTTCCCGCCGGGTTCCAGGGGATGGTGTTCTCCATCTCCAACGTGGTCATCCAGTCCTCCATCAACTCCTTTGACGACACCGCCATCGTGGCCGGCTCCGCCGCCTCCGCCAATATCGAGGGGTTCGTCTATGTGGCCATGAACGCCTTTTACCAGACCTGCCTCACCTTCTCCAGCCAGAACTACGGCGCGGGGGAGACCAAGCGGGTGGACAGGACCCTGCTGCTGTGCCAGCTGTATGTCACCGTCACCGGCCTTGTGCTGGGCGGGCTGACGGTGGTGTTTGGCCGCCAGCTGGCCTCCATCTACGCCCCCGGCGAGGAGGACGTCATCGCCCAGGCGGTGGCCCGTCTGGCCATCGTCTCGGGCACGTACTGCCTCTGCGGGATGATGGACACCATGGTGGGCGTGCTGCGGGGCATCGGCTACTCGGTGATCCCCATGGCGGTGTCCATGGCGGGGGCCTGCGGCCTCCGGCTGGTGTGGGTGGCCACGGTGTTCCAGACGTTCCACACCCTCACGGTACTGTATATCTCCTACCCGGTGAGCTGGGCCGTCACGGCGCTGATCCATCTTGCCTTCTTTCTGGCGGTGCGCAAACGGGCCTACGCGAAGGCCGGCGCCCAGCCCGCCGGCCAGGTGACCTCCCTGGAGCTGAAAAAGGCCAGCGCCGCCTGAGCGGGACGGACTTGCAATCAAAGCCCCGGTATGGTATCGTATTCCCGGGAAATGATCGCCTTCGGCGCCCAAACCGGGCCGCTGAGGACGGAAGGGAGGAGAGCCATGTATCGGTATGAGATCGGCGCCGCGCTGGCGCCCACGGAGGGCGAGCCGGCGGAGGGGAACGCCGCCCTTGTCCTGCTGACCTCGGAGGAGCTGGCCCAGGGGACGTCCGTCCCCGTGCCCCAGGACATTTTGAAGCACACGCCTTCGGCCCGGGACGCCCGCATCTGCAAGGTGGAGACCCGCCACGGCTGCCTGTGCGGCTCCATCGTCACTCCCCGGAGCGCCAAGGACGACGTGCCCGTCGCCTTCGGCTATCTGATCGCGGAGGGCCGTATCGTCCTGTGCGACGACACCGGCACCGCCCACGCCATGATCCAGCACCTGATCCGGGAGAACACCCAGACGGGCGGCAGCGCCGGCGGCTTCCTCTACGCCTTTCTGGAGCTGCTGCTGTCCAAGGATCTGCACCACCTCCAGACGCTGGAGGAAAAGCTCACCGACATCGAGGATCAGATCCTGGACGGGGCCATCGAGGGGCTGGACTCCGAGATGTCCGGGGTCCGCAAGGAGGCCATTCGGTGGCTTCGGTACTATACCCAGCTGGGGGACATGGTCTGCACCCTCCAGGAGAACGAGCTGGGCCTCTTTGGGGAGACCGAGCTGCGGCAGTTCCGCATGGTGGAGAAGCGGGTGGGCCGGCTGGAGAACGAGGCGCAAACGCTGCGGGAGTACGGCGTCCAGGTACGGGAGTTGTTCCAGGCGGAGATCGACATCCGCCAGAACCGCATCATGAAGATCCTCACCATCGTCACCACCATCTTCCTCCCCCTGTCCCTGGTGGCCGGGTGGTACGGCATGAACTTTACCGGTATGCCGGAGCTGACCTGGAAGTACGGCTACCCGGTGGTCATCGGCGTCAGCGTGCTGATCGTGCTGTTCTGCCTGTGGATCATGAAGAAGAAAAAATTCTGGTGAGACAGATCAGTTCCCGGCCGATCCAGTCGGCCGGGAACTGATCTGTTTCACCGGCCCATGAGCCGGCGCAGGATGTCTTTGTCGGCGGGGCAGAACTGGTAGTCCGGGATCTCGTCCACCCCGATCCAGCGGATATCGTTGTGCTCCAGCATTCGCGGGACGCCCTCCACGATAGAGGCGTTGAACAGGGTGAGATGGACCGTCAGGTCGGGGTACTGGTGTACCACGTCCATGAACACGTCCGCCGGGGCCACCGTCACCGCCAGCTCCTCCCGGCATTCCCGGACGAGGGCCTGCTCCCTGGTCTCTCCCGGCTCCACCTTGCCGCCCGCGAACTCCCACAGCAGCCCCCGGGCCTTGTGGGCGGGGCGCTGGCAGATCATGAATCTGCCGCCGTCCCAAATGAGGGCGGCCACCACTTCGGTCATTTCACGTCACCGCTTTCGCTGATTTGACCACAGTATACCTGTTTTTGATGGGCCGCGCAATCCTTATCGGGGACTTTTTGCCGTTTTGCGTTGGCAAATCCGCTCCGGTCTGGTATAATGGCGGTATATCGATCAGACAAGGAGGAAAACGCGATGGCGAAGACGATCACCGTCAAGGGGATTGGAAGGGTCACCGCCAGGCCGGACTATGTGGTCCTGTCCATGGCCCTGGAGACCAGGGACATGGACTACGGCAAAGCCATGAACGGCGCGGCCCTTCACCTTGAGGGCCTGGACCGGGCGCTGACCGGCGTCGGATTCGGGAAGGACGACCTGAAGACCACCAATTTCAACGTGAGCACCAGCTACATCAACGTGAAGAACCGCGCGGGCGACTATGAGCGGAAATTCGACGGATATGTGGTCCGCCAGAGCCTAAAGCTGGCCTTTGACTTCGACATGGGGCGGCTGGCGGAGACCCTGTCCGCCGTGACCGGCTGCCTGTCCAACCCGGATCTATCCATCTCCTTCACCGTGAAGGACCCCGCCGCCATCAATGAGGAGATGCTCCGTTCCGCCGCCGTCAACGCCAGACAGAAGGCCGAGGTCCTCTGCGGGGCGGCGGGGGTCAGGCTGGGCGAGCTGACCGCCATCGACTACAACTGGGGCGAGCTGGATATCGTCTCCAACACCCGGTACGCCGTGGCGGAGGACTGCCTGGCGGCGCCCATGATGGCAATGAAGAGCATGGACATCCAGCCGGACGACATCGACGTCAGCGACACGGCCACCTTTGTGTGGGCCATTGAGTGAGGGAAATATGCGGACTCGTGTGAGCATCACCAAAGGGGAGGAGGGCGCGCCATGAGAGCGCTGTTCATCGGAGGCACGGGCACCATCAGCGCCGCCGTGGTCCGGCGGCTGGCGGACCAGCCGGACTGGGAGATCTGGATCCTGAACCGGGGGAACCGGAGCGGAGCCGTCCCGGAGGGCGTCCGCCAGATCACCGCCGACATCCGGGACGAGGCGGACGTGCTGGAAAAGCTGGGGGACATGACCTTTGACGCCGTGTGTGAGTTTATCGGCTTCACCGTGGAGGACGTGGAGCGGGACTGGCGGCTGTTCCGGGGCAGGACCCGGCAGTATATCTATGTCAGCTCCGCCTCCGCTTACCACAAGCCGGCGGCCGGTTATATCGTCACCGAGGGCACTACCCTGGCCAACCCCTGGTGGGAGTACTCCCGGAACAAGATCGCCTGCGAGGAGTTCCTGATGGGGAAGTATCGCGAGGCGGGCTTCCCGGTGACCATCGTGCGGCCCAGCCACACCTATGACGAGCGGTCCGTCCCCGTGGGGATCCACGGGGCCAACGGCTCCTGGCAGGTCCTCCGGCGGATGCTGGAGGGCAGGCCGGTCCTCATCCTCGGGGACGGCTCGTCCCTGTGGACCCTCACCTTCAACGCCGATTTCGCCGTGGGCTTCACCGGACTCATGGGGAACCGGAACGCCGTCGGCGAGGCATTCCAGATCACCGGGGACGAGACCCTGACCTGGGATCAGATCTACGCCGCCATCGCGAACGCGCTGGGGGTGGAGCTGAGGGCGTACCATGTGGCCAGCGAGTACCTGGCGGACGTGGGGAAGAAGTACGGCTACGACTTCGCCGGCGGCCTTTTGGGGGACAAGGCGGTGTCCGTGGTGTTCGACAACGCGAAGCTGAAGCGGGCCGTGCCGGAGATGCGCACCGCCGTTCCCTTCCGCCGGGGGGCGCGGATCGCCGTAGACTATATCCTCTCCCACCCGGAATGCCAGAGGCCGGACCCGGAGTTCGACGCCTTCTGCGACAGGGTCATCGCGGCGCTGGAGGCCTCCAAGGCGGCGGTGTGACCGGCGGGACCTTTCGCAATAAAGCGGGCCGCGTAAAACAGGACCACCGGTTTGACCGGTGGTCCTGCTTTTGCTGTTTCTGATGTCAGGTCAGCTCCAGATAGAGATCCCTGTACTGCTCGGCGGAGCGGTCCCAGGACACATCCTTGTCCATGTCCCGCTGGACCATCTCGTCCCAGCACCACCGGTTGGTGAAGTACAGGGTCTTGGCCCGGTTGACGGCGTCCAGCAGCAGGCCGGCGTCGTACCGGTCGAAGGTGAAGCCGTTGCCGGTGTTGGCGAACTCGTTGTAGGGCTCCACCGTATCCTTCAGGCCGCCGGTCTCCCGGACGATGGGGATCGTGCCGTAGCGCATGGCGTTGAGCTGGGTCAGGCCGCAGGGCTCGAACCGGGAGGGGACCAGCAGGGCGTCCGCGCCGGCGTAGATCCGGTGGGCCCGTCCCTCGTCATACATGATGTTGGAGCAAAGGTTCCCCTTATAGGCGCTCTCATAGTACCGGAAGGAGTCCTCGTACACCCGGTCCCCGGTGCCCAGCACCACGAGCTGGGTGTTCCCGTCCATGATCTCGGGGATGATGGCGTTGAGCAGGTCCAGCCCCTTCTGGTCGGTGAGCCGGGAGATCAGGCCGATGACGAACTTGTGATCATCCTGGGCCAGGCCCAGCTCCTCCTGGAGGGCCCGCTTGTTCTCCTTCTTCCTGTCCAGCACGTTGGTGATGTCATAGTTGACGTACAGGTCCTTGTCGGTCCAGGGATTCCACATATCGCAGTCGATGCCGTTGACGATGCCCCGTAGCTTGCCGGAGTGATAGCGCAGATGGGCGTCCAGGGTCTCGCCGTACTCCGGGGTCTGGATCTCCCCGGCGTAGGTGGGGCTCACCGTGGTGATGACGTTGGAATAGGTCAGGCCGCCCTTGAGCATATTGGCGTCCACCCAGTTGGTGGTCATGGCGTCCTTGTTGAACACGTAGTCGGGCAGCCCGGACCAGTATTTGATGTGGGGGATGCTGTAAATGCCCTGGAACTTCAGGTTGTGGATGGTCAGGATGGTCTTGGACCGGGCCAGTTTGGTGTCCGCGAACAGGGTGCGCAGATACACCGGGACCAGGGCGGCCTGCCAGTCGTGGCAGTGGATGATGTCGGGGGTCCAGTCCAGATAGTTCAGCGCCGCCAGGGCGGCCTTGGCGAAGAAGCAGAACTTGGGGATGTCGTCTACCAGGTTGGTGTAGGGGCTGCCCCAGCTGAAGAAGTCCTCGTTGTCGATGAAGTCGTAGACCACGCCGTCCCACACATACTCCATGATGCCCACGTAGAAGGACTTTCCGTCGGCGCAGAGGTCCATGTCGAAGGCGCCCCGGTAGACCATCTTCTCCTGGTACTCCCAGGGGATGCACCTGTAGCGGGGGAGGATGACCTTCACGTCGCAGTTCTGCCGGACCAGCGCCCTGGGAAGGGCGTACATCACGTCGCCCAGGCCGCCGGTCTTGACGAAGGGATAGCACTCCGAGCCGATGAACGCCACGCTCCTCCTGGGGGTCATATAGACCTCCGCTTCCGGCGCGGCGGGAGTTTCCTCTGCGGCGGGCGCGGCGGGAGCCTCCTCCACGGCGGCGGGGAGTTCCTCCGAAGCGGCTTTGGGCTTCCGGGTCCGGGCCTTTTTGACGGGGGCGGCCTCAGACTTCTCCGGTTTGGCCTTTTTGGCGGGGGCCGTTTTTGCCTGTTCCGCTTTGGCCTTTTTGGCGGGGGCCGTCTCTGTCTGCTCCGCTTTGGCCTCCTTGGCGGGGGCCGTCTCTGTCTGCTCCGCTTTGGCCTTCCTGGCGGGGGCCGCCTCTGCCTGTTCCGGGTTGGCATGTTTGGCAGGCGCCGCTTTTGCTCTGCCGGCGGCAGCCTTTTTGGCGGTCTTGACCTCGGGCTCCGCTCCGGCCGCGCCCGGGGCCGCCTTTTTCCTGCCCGTAGTCTTTTTTTCCGTGTTGCTTGCTGACATAGTGACACCTCCAAAATGTAATATACCAAGGTTTCTGTATATTATTTTACTATAAAAACAGTCGCAATTCAATTTCGTATTTCACAGTTTTCCGCCCGGACCGCCGCCTTTTATTAGGTATTCTGGGCAGGATGCCGCTGAAGATGCGCCTTTGTCTTGCGTTTTTGTTCCGGCCGCCGTATAATGCTCCGTGCGGGGATATCCCGCTTTGACCGCGATCCATTCGGAAAAACAGGGAGGAGGCTCTGTATGAGCGCCGAAAAAAACGGTCCCGTCCTGATGGACGGCGCCATGGGGACGACCATCTGGGAGCGGGTGGAGGACAAGAAACTGGTCTGGGCCTACAATCTGGAAAACCCGGACGTGGTGCGCGGGCTGCACCGGGAATACATCGCCGCCGGGTCTGAGATCATCCTGGCCAATACCTTCGGCGCCAACGCCCTCGCCGTGGAGCGCGCCTCCGCTTACTCCGTGAAGGAGGTGGTCTCCGCCGGGATCCGCATCGCCAGGGAGGCCGCCGCGGGAACGGGGGCAAAGGTCGCCCTGTCCGCGGGGCCTCTGCCCCAGCTGCTGGAGCCTTACGGCGATCTGACCGGGGAGGAGGCGGAGAAGCTCTACCGGGAACAGATCGGCTCCGGCATGGAGGAGGGGCCGGACCTGATCCTGCTGGAGACCTTCATGGATGTGGAGATGCTGAGGGCCGCCGCGGCGGTGGCAAAGGGATACGGCGTCCCCGTCTTCTGCACCATGACCTTTGAGGGGGCGGGGAGGACCATCATGGGGAATTCCGTGCAGGACATGATCGACGCGCTGACGCCCATGGGGATCGACGCCATCGGCATGAACTGCTCTCTCGGGCCGGACATGGCCCTCCCGATCATCCGGGAGTTCGCGGAAAAGACGGACCTCCCCCTGATCTTCAAGCCCAACGCGGGGAAGCCCGTCCTGTCCGCGGACGGCAGGACGGAGTCCCCTTACACCGCCGAACGGTTCGCCGGGGAGGTGCTGCCGGCGCTGGACTTTGCGGCCTATATCGGCGGGTGCTGCGGCAGCGATCCCGCCTACATCCGGGCGCTGCGCGAAAAGCTCCGGGAGCGGGGCTGCCGCTCCGGCGGCGGGCGGTGACGGGGCCGGACCGGACAGACAGGACCGCCGGGGCTGTATCAGCCCCGGCGGTCTTTTCACACATAGATCACGATCAGTCCCACGATCATGCCCACCAGGATGGCGAAGGCGGGCGTTTTGGAGCGCCACATGAGCACCGCCTCGGGGATGAGTTCGCCGAAGACCACATAGATCATGGCCCCCGCGGCGAAGGACAGGGCCAGACAGAGGGCGGCGGGGCCCAGCCCGCCCAGCGCGTAGCCGATCAGGGCGCCCAGGATGGTGGGCGCGCCGCTCAGGGCGGTCACCAGAACCGCCCTGACCCTGGACATCCCGCCGGAGATCAGCGGCACCGAGACCGCCATCCCCTCCGGGATGTTGTGCAGACCGATGACCACGGCCATCACCAGGCCGGAGCGGTCCATCACGGTCTCCGCGCCGGCATATGAAACGCCGATGACCATCCCCTCCGGCAGGTTGTGCAGGGCGATGGCGCAGGCCATGATGATGCCCGCCACGAACATCTCCCGCCAGTCGCCGCTCTCCCGGTGGTGGCTGTAGTGGTCGCTGTGGATGAGCTCCCCCAGGTCGTCGGCGGTGGCGGGGTGGTCCTTGTCGATGTGGGGAATCTCTTTATTGGTGTTGTTGTCGATGACCCGGTTCAGGGCGAACACGGTCAGGTAGCCCAGCAGGAGGCCGAAGATGGTGGGCAGGAGATACCTCAAGCTCCCCGCCCCGGCGGGAGAGAGCGCCTCGGTGATGAGGTCGAAGCAGACGATGGCCAGCATGACCCCGCCGGCGAAGCTGAGGAACAGGCTGACGATGCGGGAGGAGTCCCGCCGGGCGGCGCAGCCGATCATGCCGCCCAGGCCCGTCCCGACGACGCCGGAGATAAACGTTACGATGATGATCCAGACAAATACCGGCATATGGTTCCGTCACATTCCTTTGCAAATCAGATTCCGGCGCGCTTTGACCGGCCCGCGGGGAAAACCTGGCCGGTGGGTCAAACCGTGATCTCCCGGGCGGCGTGACGCCTGATCCCGTCAGCGGAAGGTGAGGCCGGTGTCGCTCATGGAGTCGATGACGGCCAGAGACTCCAGGCGGATGCCCATCTCCCGGATCTTCCTGCCGCCGTCCTGGAAGCCCTTTTCAATGACGATGCCGGCCCCTTCGATGGTGGCCCCGGCGCTGTTCACCAGGTCGATAAGGCCCATCAGGGCGCAGCCGTTGGCCAGGAAATCGTCGATGAGCAGCACATGGTCCTCGGGGGAGAGGAATTTTTTGGCCAGGATCACGTCGTAGGTCCGCTTGTGGGTGAAGGACTCCACCTTGGTGGTCAGCATCTCCCCGTCCAGATTGATGCTCTGGGCCTTTTTGGCAAAGACCAGGGGGACGTCGAAATACTGGGCGGTGATGGCCGCGATCCCGATGCCGGAGGCCTCGATGGTCAGGATCTTGGTGACGGGGCAGTCGGCGAACCGCCGCTTGAACTCCTTGCCGATCTCGTTGATCAGGGGGATGTCCATCTGGTGGTTCAGGAAGCTGTCCACCTTCAAAACATTGCCGGGTTTTACCACTCCGTCCTTCAAAATGCGTTCCTTCAGGAGCTCCATGGCCTGTCTTCCTCCTTGTATGGTGGGGTATGTCAATAGTGCCTATCATGATACGGCAATTTCTCCGCAAAGTCAAATAGTTTTGACAAAAAACTGCGGGCGGCGCAGATATACATTGATTCGCGGTGCTTTTTCCGATATAATGCGGCGTGTTCCATTCATCAAATGAGAGAAATGGAGAGAGAATCATGGAAAAAACGACCAAAGGACTTTCCGAAGCGGCCTACCAGTTCGAGGGCAAGATGCCCCTGGCTCAGGCCATCCCCCTGGGACTTCAGCACGTGCTGGCCATGTTCGTGGGCAACCTGACCCCGCTGCTGGTCATCACCGGCGCCTGCGGTCTGGCCGGCAACGCCGAGTTCGCCGATCTGCGGGTGTCCCTGCTGCAGAACGCCATGCTGGTGGCCGGCATCGTCACCCTGATCCAGCTGTTCGCCATCGGCCCCATCGGCGGCAAGGTGCCCATCATCATGGGGACCAGCTCCGGCTTCATCGGCGTGTTCAGCGGTGTGGCCAACTCCCTGGGCAGCGGCGTCCTCACCTACGGCGCCATGATGGGGGCCTCCCTCATCGGCGGACTGTTTGAGGGCGTGCTGGGCTTCTTTCTCAAGCCGCTGCGCAAATTCTTCCCGCCGGTGGTCACCGGCACCGTGGTGCTGTCCATCGGCCTGTCCCTGATCTCGGTGGGCATCAATTCCTACGGCGGCGGCAACACCGCCAAGGACTTCGGCTCCATGGAGAACCTGCTGCTGGCCACCTTCGTGCTGGTGGTCATCCTCATCGTGAAGCACTGCACGAAGGGCTTCCTCAGCTCCTCCGCCATCCTGGTGGGCATCATCGCCGGCTACATCGCCGCCTTCATCATGGGCCTGGTCCTGCCCACCACCTTCACGGTGGACGGGGTGGAGGTCACCAAGTCCTGGGTGCTGAACTGGAGCCAGGTGGGCGACGCCGCCTGGTTCGAGATCCCCAAGGTGATGCCCGTGAAGCTGGTGTTCGACCTGCGGGCCATCCTGCCGGTGCTCATCATGTTCATCGTCACCGCCGTGGAGACGGTGGGCGATATCTCCGGCGTCATCGTGGGCGGCATGGACCGTGAGGCCACCGACAAGGAGCTGTCCGGCGGCGTCATCTGCGACGGCATCGGCTCCTCCATCGCCGCCCTGTTCGGCGTGCTGCCCAACACCTCCTTCAGCCAGAACGTGGGGCTCGTTGCCATGACCAAGGTGGTCAACCGGATGGCCCTGGCCTGCGGCGCGGTGTTCCTGGTCCTCTGCGGCCTGATCCCCAAGCTGGGCGCCATCGTGTCCATTATGCCCCAGTCCGTCCTGGGCGGCGCGGCGGTCATGATGTTCTCCTCCATCGTGCTCAGCGGCATCCAGCTCATCACCCGCCATCACCTCACCGCCCGCAGCCTGTCCATCGTGGCGGTGGCCCTGGGCGTGGGCTACGGCATGGGCGCCAACCCCACCATCCTGGCCCACACCCCCGAGTACGTCCAGCTGGTGTTCGGCGGCTCCGGCATCGTCCCCGCCGCCGTGGTGGCCATCCTGCTGAACATCCTCCTGCCCAAGGACGCGGAGGACCGGCAGATCGAGGCCGAGGAGCGGGCCGAGCTCCAGAAGGCCGAAAAGTGATCTCCTGACGACGAAATGAGCGCGGCACGCCATGTGCCGCGCTCATTTTATGTGTTCCAGCAGCTCTCTCAGATCCTCTGGGGTGTCCACGTCCCGCAGCTCCCAGGGGGAGGACGCCTCCGCCAGCCGCACCTGCCCGGGCCGCGCCCCGGCCACATAGGAGCCGCCCGCTCCCTCCGGCAGGGCGAGCAGGGCGGGGAAGCACGCGGAGGGGAAGAGGACAGGGCTGCCCGCCTCTCCGCGCCAGGCCAGCCGCCAGATGAACCCCGGCTCCGCCAGGAACCGGCGGCAGAGGGCCTCCACCGACGGCTTTGTGAGCAGGGGCTGGTCGCAGGGACAGAACAGACAGCCCGCGAGGCCGTCCCCCAAAGCCTCCAGCCCCAGGCGGACGGTGTCGCTCCGATGGGGCAGATCGTGGAGGACGGCCTCCACTCCGATTTGCCGGCAGAGCGCCGCGATCTCCCCGCTCCGGGTGACGGCCACCCGGCGGGTGATGAGGGGGGTGTCCGCGGCCTCCGCGGCCCGGAGGAACATGGGCCTGTCCGGGAAGGGGGCCAGCAGCTTGTTCCCGCCGAAGCGCCGCCCCTCGCCGGAGGCCATCAGGACGCAGCCGATCTCCCGCTCCACTGTGGTCACCTCCCCGCCGCCGTTCTGAGATCGCCTCGGAGTTTATCACATTGCGCTGTACTTGACAAGAAAAATATGATATACTGTCAAAGCTATGTTTGCTGTGAAACGAGGGAGGACCCCATGATCACCATCAGGGAGTACAAGCGCGCCGGGAGCCTGGAGGAGGCCTGGGCGCTGAATCAGAAGCGGAACAACATGGTCATCGGCGGCATGATCTGGGTGAAGATGAGCAGGCGGCCGGTGAACACCGCCATCGACCTGTCCGGCCTCGGCCTGGACGCCATTGAGGAGACGCCGGAGGGCTTCTCCATCGGCGCCATGGTCACCCTCCGGCAGCTGGAGACCCACCCCGGCCTCAACGCCTACACCGGCGGCGCGGTGCGGGAGGCCCTCCGGCATATCGTGGGGGTGCAGCTCCGCAATACGGCCACCGTGGGAGGGAGCGTCTGGGGCCGGTTCGGCTTCTCCGACGTGCTCACCCTGTTCCTCTCTATGGAGACCTGGGTGGAGCTGTACAAGGGCGGCCTCATGCCTCTCAGCCGGTTCGCCGCCCTGCCCTACGACCGGGACATCCTGGTGCGGCTGCTGGTCCGCAGGGTCCCGGCGCGATTCTGCTATCTGTCCGCCCGGAACACCGAGACCGACTTTCCCACGCTCACCTGCGCCGCCGCGCTGGGGGAGGAGGGCTTCCGCGTCGCCGTGGGCGCCCGGCCCCAGAGGGCCGTCCTGCTCCCCGACCGGGAGGGCGTCCTGCGGCCTCCGTTCTCATCCGACACCCCGGAGCGGATCGCCGCCTATGCCGCAGAAACCATCCCCACCGGCTCCAACCTGCGGGGCAGCGCGGAGTACCGGACCCACCTCATCAAGACCCTGACCCGCCGGGCCGCCGAGCGGCTTTTGAAGTAAGGAGGGCGAACATGGACATCACATTCACCCTCAATGGGAAAAAGCTGACCAGGGAGATCGCCCCCGACCTGCTGCTCATCGACCTGGTGCGCCGGGAGGGCTGTTACAGCGTCAAGCGGGGCTGTGAGACCTCCAACTGCGGGCTGTGTACCGTTCTGCTGGACGGACAGCCGGCCCTGTCCTGCTCGGTGCTGGCCGCCCGGGCGGAGGGCCGGGAGGTCACCACCCTGGAGGGCCTCCAGCGGGAGGCGGCCCAGTTCGGCGCGTTCATCGCAGACCAGGGGGCGGAGCAGTGCGGCTTCTGCAACCCCGGGTTCATTCTCAACGCTCTGGCCCTGTTCCGGGACCGGGCCGACCCCTCCGAGGAGGAGATCAAAGAGTATCTGGCGGGCAATCTGTGCCGGTGCTCCGGCTACGAGGGCCAGCTCCGGGGGATGCTCAACTTCAGGGAGTGGCGCAAAAAGCGCCTGGCCGGGGAGGACGCCCCCGACTCCCGCCCCGGCTGGAATCCGGCCGACATCCCGGAGCAGGGCTTTCACGAGAAGGCCAGGGTCAGGGCCTTCCAGGCCGTCAACCGGCCGGTGCGGAAAAAGGACGCCATGCAGCTGGTCACCGGCCAGCCGGTGTATACCGACGATATCGCGCCCAAAGACTGCCTCATCGTCAAGGTGCTCCGCTCCCCCCACGCCAACGCCCTGGTGGAGGAGATCGACACCGCCGCCGCGGAGCGGGCGGAGGGTGTCGAAGCCGTGTTCACCTGGGAGGACGTGGACCAGAGCGGGAAGCGGTTCACCACCGCCGGCCAGACCTGGCCCGAGCCAAGCCCCCATGACAGGCTGCTGCTGGACCGGCACGTCCGCTATGTGGGCGACCCGGTGGCCATCGTGGCCGGGGAGACGGAAAAGGCCGTGGACCGGGCGCTGAAGCTCATCAAGGTGAAGTATCAGGTGCTGGAGCCGGTACTGGACTATACGAAAGCCCTGGACGCCCCCGTGGTGGTCCACCCGGAGGAGAACTGGGAGAGCCTCTGCCCGGTGGGCGCCGACAATATGCGCAACCTCTGCGCCCACGACGAGAGCTCCGCCGGCGACGTGGACCGGGTGCTGTCGGAGTGCGATGTGGTCATCGACCGGGTGTACCACACCAAGGCCTGCCAGCAGTCCATGATGGAGACCTTCCGCACTTTCTGCACCATCGACCCCTACGGACGGCTCCATGTGACCAGTTCCACCCAGATCGTGTTCCACGCAAGACGGATCGTGGCCGCCGCCCTGGGCATCCCCCAGTCCATGGTCCGGGTGTCCAAGCCCCGCATCGGCGGCGGATTCGGGGCCAAGCAGACGGTGGTGTCCGAGATCTACCCCGCCTTCGTCACCTGGAAGACCAAAAAGCCCAGCAAGATGGTCTACACCCGGATGGAGTCCATGACCGCCTCCTGCCCCCGGCACGAGATGCGGCTCCATGTCCGGCTGGGCGCCATGAGGGACGGCCATATCCGGGGCATCGACCTCTACACCCTGTCCAATACGGGCGCATACAGCGAGCACGGCCCCACCACCGTGGGCCTGTCCGGCCACAAGGCCATCCCCATGTACGGCAAAGCGGAGGCCTTCCGGTTCGTCAGCGATGTGGTCTATACCAACGTGATGGCCGCCGGGGCCTACCGGGGCTACGGGGCCACCCAGGGGCTGTTCGCCATCGAGTCGGCGGTGAACGAGCTGGCGGCGGAGCTGCATATGGATCCCTTCGACCTCCGGGAGAAAAACATCGTCCGGGAGGGGGACGTGATGCCCGCCTACTACGGCGAGGTGAACACAAGCTGCGCCCTGGACCGCTGTCTGGCGAAAGTCCGGGAGATGAGCGGCTGGGATGGGAAATTCCCCGTCCGGAGGCTGCCGGACGGCCGCATCCGGGCCATGGGGATGGGCATGGCCCTCCAGGGCTCGGGCATCTCCGGGGTGGACGTGGGCAGCGCCAGCCTGAAGCTGAACGAGCAGGGCTGCTATACCCTTTCCATCGGCGCGGCGGACATGGGCACCGGCTGCGACACCATCCTGGCCCAGATCGCCGCCCAGGCGCTGGA
>CANQKJ010000008.1 GCA_947624465.1 uncultured Oscillospiraceae bacterium | reverse complement strand
TGGATACATCCCCAGTATAGCAATACCAGACCCGCCTGTATAGTTGGAGATGTTCCAACAAAGGACGTGTTCATGGCAAAGCGGGGACGAATATATGCTTGCCAATTAGGGAACATTATAATATAATAGACAATATAAAAGTTCCCTATATAAGGAGGGCGCCACATGGCAAATACTTATCCAGAGATCCAGGAACTGCTTCAGCAAAAAGCAGACTATCAGGCACGATTGAATTTGCTGCCCTATGACGGTTCCCCCGAGATAAAGGTGCAGGGCGAAAAGCAGTATATTTATATTCGCAAAAGGGTGGCCAGCCGGCTCACCTCCGAATATGTGGATGTCTATTCTGATTCGCTTTACCAAACGCTGCTGAGAAACTCCAGGGAATCCAGAGAACTGAAAAAACAGATCCGGAGAATTGAAAAACAGCTTGCTCAGTTGGGGTACGCAGAAACAGAACTGTCCGCCCGCACGATGCTGAACATTGACTTCGCCCGTGCCAATATGAAGGCCAGCATTTACGACCAGGCCGTTTTGGAGGGGGTCGCCACCACATTCCCTCAGACTGAAGACATCATCGAAAACGGCAAGGTCAACGGTGTGACCGCTACCGATGTTCAGAAGATCCTCAACCTGAAACATGCCTGGGAGTTTATTATGGATAAGGACGTGGTCGCGTATCCCACAGATTACTCCATTCTCTGTCACATTGCTCAGCTGGTCAACGAGGGCTTTTATACCTACGGTGGGCGTATCCGAGGCGTCCCTGTGACTATCGGCGGCACAAGCTATGTTCCGCCCCTTCCCATTGAGCAGGTGGTCAAAGAGCAGTTGGCGGATATCCTGCAGATGAAGGCGGAACCCGTGGATGTGGCGATCAAACTCTGCCTCTACTGTATGAAGACGCAAATATTCAACGACGGCAATAAACGCGCCGCTGTGATTTTTGCCAACCACTATCTGATCGCAAAGGGCGGCGGCCTATTGGTCATCCCGGAGAATCATGTCCCTGAGTTTAAGCGTCTCTTGGTAGCCTACTATGAGGATAGGGACAACGGAAGCATAAGTGTATTCATGCGGGAGAAGTGTTGGAAATCATTTTAAGGAATAGGGAACTCTATATAATATAAGCGAGCAAGAAGTTCCCTATATACGAATGAACGTGCCCGGAGAAATGATCTCCGGGCACATCTCAGCCTTCCTTATACGTTTTCATAAAATGGTCGTTCGCCAAGAGCAGCTTTGTCAAATCCTGGCCAAACTTTTCTTTAAGGGAGTCGTAGCTTGAATACTCCCCGGTAAGCCGCATTCGAATCAAAGACTGCGCCACATTAGCAGCCTCTGGATCAGTTTGCTTCAAATGCTCTAAATCCTGCCGCCAGCCCATGCGTATCACCTCCATCGACAGAATAGTACCACAGTTGATGCCTTCGGGCAAGCAAAACAGGGAAAACGTTTTTGCCAAAAGAAAACGACCCCGCCTCAACCTGAGTTGAAACGGGGCCGCGTCTTTTATCGTTTGATCAGGATCTTGCCGTAGATTCTCTGCCGCTCCAGGTCATACCGCTGGATCACCAGAATTACCGTGTCACCCACCATGAAGTCGGAATCGTCGTGCTGGTAGGAGTAGCTGCACAGGCACACCGTATTGTCCGGCAGATTGCAGAACACGCCTCCGCCGTACTTGCCTGCGATCACCGCCTGCCGGCGGCTGCCAACGGGATGGCGCAGCTCCGCACCGTCAAAAGGATTTGCCTGCGTCTCCTTTACCGAGATCTGAAGCTCGTTTTTCCGGGCGTCGTAGCTGGTCACCACACACTCCAGTTCCTCGCCGGGATGGTAGACGTCCCGCAGGTCGGGGATGGCGGTATAGCGAAGCTCCCGCTGGGTCAGGTTGATGTCATGCCCATAGCATTCCACCAGGCAGCGCCTGGGGCCGACAGACAGAACCCGGCAGCGCAGGCGGGCTCCGATCTGATGGAGCGCGGGTCGTCCGGCGAAAAACTGCCGCTGTGCCCTGCACGCCTGCCTCCGGGAAGCGATGGCAAAGCCGCCCTCGCGGTCCACCTTGGAGATAATAAAGTCGATGGTCGCCCCCACCATGTTCTGCAGCACGAAGTCCGGGCGTTCATCCCCTTGGTCCCACATCTCGGCGGCGGGGATCACAATGCGGACGCGATAGGGCACAACGACGGCACAGTACATCGTGCGACGCTCCACCTCCCCGGTCTTCCCATTGCGGATGTCGACTGCATGGCGGTCCACGCCGATGACGGTGCCCGTCAGGGCGCTGTGGCTGCGGTAGGATGCGTATATGGAGTTCCATTCCTGACGCTCTTCCGCGGTGAGATCCCGATCCAGCTCGTTGAAGTCCAGGTCATAGAACGACTGCCGGTCGCTTTTCACCGGATGTTCTTCCACTTCAGCCGTGTCCGGCGATTCTGAGCCAGGATCAGTCTCCTCATGAGCCGGCTCAGCCACCACAGAGCCGGTCATCACAGCTTCAATGGTCGGCGCCGCATCCTCTGCCTCCTGGGATTGATCCTGCACCGGCGTTTCGTTTCCGTCCTCCGGGGGCGGGGGATTCTCCTGCATGATGGGGTCGGATGGGACAGAGGCCTCAGCCGCCTGGGGAGTGTCGGCCAGTTCCGCCGGCTGCTGAAGTTCCTGATCCTCGGTAGTGGTTGCCTTCTTTCTGGGCATATCGTTTCCTCCTTGATGATGTATTTTTTACGGCTCGGAAGAGCCATAAAAGCGATGTGTGCCATCTGCCTGCCGAACAGCAAGATAATGGCGCTTTGGTAAGCCAATGTCCGTTGGTACCGCGTTTTCTCCACAGAGCCAGATACAACGCTGCGATTTTGGAAGATCCCCAAATGTTCGGAGCAATATATCCGCCGCTCTGAGCTTTCCAACCGAAAACGCCCGGAGCTTGTCTCCGCCCCAGGTAAAATGCAGCATAGGCAGTGAGCCAGCGTCCACCTCAAAATCCTGCGGTGCCCCTTCGGTCAGCTCCAGCATCACGTCCACCGCTTCCAGTATTGTCTGATTCGGAAGGGCATTTTTCAGCCAAACAGCCTTGTCGTCCGTGCGAATATCCTCTATCCCCGTGCGAAGCTGGCGAAGCATAGCATCCAGCCCCTTCATCGAAATCAGGACATCACCCTCTTTGGTGCGAAATTGCTCCCGTACAAGGATGTACAGCTGATCCCTGCGGACATATTTCAGCTTTTTGAGTACATCCATGATGTAACGCTGCGGCCGTGTCAGGAACATACCGTCACCTCCCGTCCGCCTGGACACGCAGGTTGTTGAGATAGGGGTCCACCATCAGGTCACTCTCACACTCCGCAATGGCGTTGAAGACCGTCGCCATGACATAAGCGGTGGAGTCCTTCACTGGCCTGTCCACATTGGCACACAACTTCTGCTCCGCTGTGCGAAGAATCATCACATCCAGCCGCCGGAGCTTCGCCCGCACCCGGCTCTGGGGCAGGGTGGCCTTACCGATGCGGAAGCTGTCCGAGTAGTAGAGCCGTTCGATGGCGTTCTCAAACACCCTGGCCGTTTCCGGCGCAAAACAACGGAGCTCACAGGAGTCCAGAATGCCTGTAAGCTCCGCTTCTTCGTCCACTTGTCCGTATGCTCCAGGCCCCTCTACAGGCTGACGGACAGGTTGAGTATTTCTTTCTGTATTTCTCTTTTCTTTCTTACTTGGCCCCACATCGTGCGGTTCTGCAAACTCAGGTTCCGAGGTTCTTGAAGCACGGTTTTCGCCGTTCCAAACCCTCAAATCCTGCAGTTCTTGGGATGGCGTGGTATCGCCCAGAGCATCAGATCCCGCAGTTCTGGAATCGCGGCCTTCATCCTCCTCATTGATAAATGGGGCGGAGGTGTAGTCTGGGTCATCCGTGGGTGTCACCGCCGCCAGGTAGATCTGATTGGCGTCACCCCGGCCGCACCGCTTCTCCCACACCAGTTTGCGCTCCACCAGCGTGCGGAAAGCCGCTGTCACCCGCTGCTCACAGATTCGGAGTTCTCCGGCCATAGCCTTGCTGGGAAATATCACGAACACCTCGCCCCGCTCGTTGGTCCAGCCGTTGCGCCGGGAGAGCTGGAATCGGTTGAGCAGGAATACATAGGCGATCTTGGCGTCCAGGCTCATATCCGCATACCGGGGATCTGAGAACAGCCAGCGGGGCATCTGCATATGGTAGACGCTCTGCACATCCGTTTGGCGCATCAAGGGAAAGCTGGGACGCTCTTTCATTTTGGCTGCCCGCATTTCAGCCATCTCCTTCCGATAAATCATGATCCGTCTCGCCGAGAACAGTTTCGCGCTCCAGCAGTCCAAAGTCCCGCCCGTCCTTGAAATCAGGGATATCACAGACCACATTCCTATCGGGAGTTCCCTTTGGCGCCGTCTGCTTTTCGCCAGAGTCCTGCACCGGCGCCTTTGCTTCAACTGTTTCTGTATCGCGTTTCCTCCACTCGGGCACATAGTCGATGACCCGGCAGGGTTTCAGTTCGGCATAGTCCGGCAGTTCCTCCGGCGAAATCTTGTAGAGAAGCGCCGGCTTTCGCCCCTGAAACAGCACGATGCACTTATGTTCATCCAGCCGCAGCACTTCGTCAGACTGCACGAGATCCCGCTGGACGCTGCTCCGCGTCTGAGAATAGGGCCGGGTACTGGAGTAGATCGGAGAAAACAGCGGCAAAAGAGGCATTTGGTTATTTGTGACGGAGATGGTCACCTTGCCGCACTTCTCCGAGATATACCTGGCCGATGTCAGGTCGTTACAACCCATATAGAGAGTTTGGTTGAAGGTGGCCAGTTGGTTTTCCCACTCCTTGCCCGGGTACTTTTCCTGCCACTGGGACAGGCTCTGTACCACTACTTGGCAAGACATATTGAAGCCACGGATGCTGTTGAGGGCGTCGGCCATGCCTTCCATGTACCCGATGTTGCAGTATTCGTCCAGGCAGAAGTTCACCAGCACGGGCAGCCGTCCGCCGGGACCATGGAGGCGGGCGTAGTCGGACAACTGCGGGATGGCCAGGGAGAAGAACAGGGAGCTAAGGAAACGGTAGGCACTGTCCTGGGCGGAGATGATGACAAAATAGGCGCAGGGTCTCTTTCCGGGCAGTACCAGATCCACATCGTGGTTCCGGGTGATCTTGTCCACCAGCCGGTTCTGATAAATGGCCAGGCGGTTGCCCAGGCCGATGACGATATTGCCCCATAGATTTTCGCGGGCCTTGAGGAACAGTCCGTGATGCCCTTTGGCCGGATGATCGGGGGGGAGTTGGGCAAGTGTAGCGTTGATCTCACCGATGCTCTGGTTGGCCAGCATCCTGTATACCTCACCGATACAGCGTTGCTCGATGGGCAGCAGATTCCCTCTATCGTCGCGCTGATTGCAGACATAGTGGAGCAGGGCCATCAGCAGGTTGAGTTCCGCCCTGGCCCAGAAGTCGTCGGACTCACCGGGGCCGGAGGTGTTGCGGATGATGGTGTTGGCCACCGTTTGCACCAGCTGGGGTTCCTTCTCCAAACCGTAGAGGCAGTTCCATCCGTCCGAGTGCTCCATGTCCAAAAAGTTGACCGCCTTGACATAGTGACCGTGGGCACGGAAGTAGGGGGAGAGCTTTTCAAATAGTTCGCCCTTGGGGTCGGTGATAAATACGGACTCGCCTCGTTGGGCGCAGCCCATGAGGAAAGGTATGATGAAGCCCCTGGACTTGCCGCTGCCAGGGGCGCCAATGCAGAGCAGATTGTTGTTGTCCCCGGCCTTCATGGTGTGGGCGGCATACAGGGCGTACTTGTCCAGATCTTTCTCATGGCGCTTGTACTTGCCCAGCAGCATACCGGTGACCTTGTCCATCGGGCCGAGTTCCAGAAAGACCTCCATCTCCTTTCGGGTGAGGAAGCCGGAGGAACCGTGAGTGGCGTCGGGCAGGATGTCAAAGCCGCGGGGATCACGAGTAAACTTGTAGCCGGAGAACCAGACGTAGCCCTTCTTGGTGATGAGGCAGACCAACAGCACGATCACCGCCGTCACCCCCAGACCAAAGGGGGTAAACACAGCGAGCCAGTTGCGAAAGGGGTTCAGCACCCAAATGCTCTCTACCGCCTCACCGTCCGAGTGGAAGGTTGAGGCGATCCCCAGCCGCAGGGAGTTGAGGAACATCCCATAGAAGTACCAGCCCGTCAGGGCCAGAGGAATATAGATGTGGAATCTGGCCTTATGCCGATCGATCCAACTGCCGCACTTTCGCTCAACGAGGTCTTCCAGCTTTTCTACCAGCTTTGATAAGCGGGGCATCCACCACCTCTCCTTTCTCTGTAACATATTGCGCCCGAGCGGGCGCGTATGGCTTCAGCGGTCCTCCAGCGGCCTGCTCCAAGGTCTCGCCGGGGAGAATGAACACCCTGGCCTTGCCCGGCTCCCGATACCGGGCGTACAGCACCTGGTCCGCCTGACTCTCCAAACCCGCGACAGCGATCTTTTCAATGCCGTGTGCCTGAGCCCTGTCGATGGCGGCGTCGATCCGGCGAAGGTCCATATCGACCGCCATGACGAACGGCAGACCGTCCATGATAGCGTCCCACTCCGGCACATCCTCCGGTGGAGGTGCATAGTGTGCTCGAAGGGCGGCCAGGGTCAGCCGCCGGCGATAATCCGGGATGGCCATGATTTGTAGTTGCGTTACTCCTGTGCTGTCGCAGGGGAGAAGATATACGGGACAGTGGAGGCGGCGCCAGGCGGTTCCGTAGCCGATCAGTTTGGAATCGCCGCTGGCCGGTTGGCTGTCCAGCTCCTCCAAAATGGTTTGATAGCTTGCGCCGGTAAACAGAAAGCCACGGTTCACGCCCCGAATCCGGGACGTCTGATTGTTGAAGGCGGTCAGTTCATCGAGCAGCGCCAGCCGCCCTATCCCAGGGGCAACATGATGCGCGGCAAGAAGCTGATCTCCCAGCCGGAGCAGGGCGGCGACGCGGGTGCTGCCCCAGGGGTTGGAGCCGCGTCCCCTTGTAATAATGGGAAGAAACAGCGACGGGCTTTGATCGAGACAGCTCATGGATGCGGTGAAAGTATCTACTCCCGCACGATAGGCGGTCAGCACCAGGTGGGAACACCGAAGCCGCCGGGTGATTGCCTCACGGTGGAAGGAGCGTCTTAAAATAGGGATGCAGTTTTGAAAGACACCGGCAAGGAAATGTCGGCCCCGGTCTGTGACTACCAGAGCACCGCTGTTCTGGTGAACGGCGACATACTTCAGCCGAGTGAGCGTATCAACCTCGGCGTCGGGAAACAGGTCTATCAAATCCTCCGGCCTGATGTATTGGCACCAGTAGACCAGCCGCAGCAGGTCGATCTCCCGCTCAGAAAAAATCACACAAAAGTCCCGTCCTTTCATTCCTGCGTGAGCCGAAATCGCTCTTGCGCTCCTTCGGGCGCAAGAACAATTTCGGCTCCTTTTTCAATACCATGCGGATGCCCGCCTGTTGGCCTAAAGCAGTAGGCAGGCGGCACCCCGGCGGATGCCGCCGCGCTCCGGCTGAAACCCGGTATTTCCAATGCTTCAGACAGCAGGACACCCAACAGGTTGGCTGCCTTTTCCGTCGGGCCAAACAGTCCGCGCTTTTGACGGCCCGCCTGTTGGGTGTCCCAATCACTTTTTTTCGCAAATCAGCAGGTATAGCCGCCCGGATACAGGGAGAAATAGAGGGCCGCATCCGCCACGTCCATAAGGAAAATGTGGCAGGCGTCGCCCTCGCTTTTGGTGGAGCGCAGCACCAGGGACAAGGTATATTGGTCGTCGTCCGGGATGAGTCTGCCCTTGATGGCGTTGCTCACTGCCTTCCATCCCTTGTTGTCCTGGTCAAAGATATGGCGGCCGTCCACCTTGCTGTGTTCGTCGATGACCAGCATGGCCCGGTTGAAATAGGGCAGACGGCCCGCACCGCCCTTATAGTTATCCAGCAGGCGGGTGATGGTGGAAGTAAGCCATGTGGGCGCGTAGAACCGGCAGTGGGGCAGCAGGGTGTTGATTTGGATGTGGAGCCATCCCTGCCCGGTACGCTCGGCAAACCCCTCTGTCCGGACCGGGGGCAGCTCCGGTTTCCTGCCATAGCCACCCACGCCGGTAGCGTGCCTTTCACAGATCCGCCTGATTTCCAGCGAGGCCCGCTCATATTGATCCGCCGTTTGCTCCAGCAGTTTTTGCTTCCTTACGGCATCCATATCCGCCTGGGCCTCGGCGGCAATCAGTTCACCGGCGGAAATGTAGGTGTCCACTACCATGGACTGGATGGCGCTCATGCTCTCCTTCAGCGTACTCATCCGTTCGCCGCCTCTCTTCTGGCTCTCAGATCGGTGGGCGAGGTGGTGATGGCGTCATACTCCTTCTGGGTAGCGTGGAAGGCCACCGGCACATGGTTATAGCCGATACACAACAGACCCTCGCCCCGGCAGAACCGGGTGATCTGCCGCACCTCATCCTCGGACAGATTCAATACGCCCTGGATCAGCCGCGCCTCCTGTTCCTCCATCTGCATGACCAGCTTGATCCGGCTGGAGTCCAGGATACCCTTGCCGTACTTGCCGCCGTCCAGTCCGAACATATCCTGCATCCCCTGGGTGGAGGTGATGGCGATACCGCCAAGGCCGCGGATAGTTTTGACCATCTCCTGCACAAAGCCGGCGGCCAGCGGGTTGGAGTTGGCTCCCACCAGGCTCCACAGCTCGTCGGCGATCAGCGCGGACAGCTCCCTACCGGCGTCCATGATGAGGTCGTTGGCAAGGTCGGTGGCCCAGAAGATGCCGGGCAGCATAAGGTCGTCCGGCATACCGGAGGTGTCCAGCACGATGTATTTGTTGTCGGTGTCCACATCGTTGCGGGCGCCCATGGCGGCGGCGGAACCGGTCACATACCGGGCCAGCACCACGGCCAGGTGCTTCGTCTCCGGATTCTCCTGGAGGACCTGATACCAGTCCGCGATGATGGGCATTTCCCGGAAGCTGCCGTTTTCATCGGTCACGGTGTCGTTGTCAAAGGTGATCCCGTACCGCCGGTAGCACTCCACCAGGGAGGAGTCCAGATAGTTCTTGTCCTCATCGGTCAGATCCCGCTTTTGAAGGGAGTACCAGATGATGAGCCGGGAGATCTTGTCCGCCAGGATAGAGTCGTCCCGGGCGGCCAGGCCGCGGAGACCGGAGTAGCTGTCCAGCGACCGCCGCCGGATGGCCATGAGGTTGGGGCAGTCCTTGGAGGAGGGAGACAGGCGGAGATAGAGGCCGCCCAGCATCTCGCACAGAGGCCGGAACTCGTGTCCCTTCTGAGGAACGATGAAAATGACCCGGCGGCCCTGTTGCCGCAGACGTCCGCCCAGGCATTGCAGGGTGAAGGTCTTGCCGGCGCCGGAGGAGCCGCCGATCCACCAGTTTCCGTTGGTGTACTTGTAATCGTCGTAGGGATCCAGGAACACCGGGGAGCGGTTGTACAGATTCAGCCCCAGGAAGATGCCGTTGCGGTCACTGAGTTCATAGCTGGCGAAGGGGAAAGCTGCAGCCACACCGCTGGTGAGCGCATTGCGCCGGGACTTGCGCTCGATGTCCGCGTCCAGCCCCAGCAGGGGCAGGGCGGAGAGAAAGCCCTGCTCGTTCTTGTAGTCGCACCGGCGGGCGATCATATCCACAGACACGCACAGCTTCTCCACCGCCGCCACCCGCTGCTCCAGAGTCTCCGGGTCATTGGCAGTTACTTCGATGAGGGTGTGCATATAGTAGAAATCTTCACCTTGGCGGTTTATGGCGTCCTTCAGATACAGGCCGGACGCGATGGCGCTGTCCAATTCCTCATAATCCTGGCGGGTGTCGCCCACATCCCGCATCCGGCTGCGGTTGAGCATGGTAGTCTGCGAAATCTTGGACAGGATCTTTTCCCTGGACTGCCGCTGGAAGGTGAAGCTGAGGCTGACCCCCTCACCGGCCTCCACCAGCGGAGCCAGCCAGCAGGAACCCACCGTAGTAGCATACCCATATCCCGTAATGTAAAGGTAGGCATGGTAGACGTCGTCCACCAGAATATAGTCCCGGCTCTTGGTGTCCACGGTGGTGGGGGCCAGAATATCCAGGATCGTAGTGGCGCCGGACTCCAGCTCGGACAGGTCCAGCTTGTCCTCGCCAAAGATGAGTCTTTTCAGCGAAAACTTTTTGGCCTCAGCTTGCTCCCCGCCCTGTTCCTTTGGCTTGACGGCGAGACGCTTGCCTTTCTTCGGACCAGATAATTTGACTGGCATTATAATCACTCCTATTCTGCATACAGACACTTGCGTTTGTTGCTTGATTTTACCGGGATAATTGCGTATAATAAGGTTATGAAGATTGGAGGTGGACCGCATGGTATACACGTTGGATCAAATCAAGGAGATCATTGTGCCCATTGCGGCGCGCTACAATCTGAAAGCCGTCTATGTCTTTGGATCCTATGCCCGGGGTGAGGCAAATGAGGACAGTGACGTGGATTTGTTGGTAGATACCAGCGGTGCTGAGATAGAGAGCTTGCTGCAGCTTGCCGCTGTTTGCTGTGATTTTGAGGATGCGTTGGGAAAGCAGGTCGATTTGATCACCACATCAGCTCTGGAACAGAAACCAATGCATCCCAGTGACTTGATGTTTCGCAAAATCGTTTGGGATGAGAAGGTGAATCTGTATGACGCTGCCTGACCGTCAGCGATTGACTCACATACGTGATTATTGTGAACAGGTCGCAAAGACCATTGACCGTTATGGAGCTTCTTTTGAGGTGTTCGATAGAGATATCGACTTTCAGCAGTCCGTCGCGTTTTGCGTACTACAGATTGGAGAACTCACCGGGAAGCTATCCCAAGAATATCGAGATACCACTAAATCCGATATCCCATGGAAACTAATTCGTGGGATGCGGAATTTGGTTGTGCATGACTATGGCAGTATCGACCGACGCAGGCTTTGGGTAACCGCTGTCAACGACCTTCCAACGCTTAAGCAATTTTGCGATCAACAACTCATAACCCAAGATCAGGAATAGGGCACCGTTATTCGGTGCCCTTATTCTATTCCTCATAGATACCGTGCACGGCGGTCGTCATATCGAACACCCCCTCCGGCAGTTTGACCCGCCGACCGGTGTTCTTGTTGATGATCTCGTACAGGAGATTCAGCGCAAAGTCGTCCGCAAAGCCGGGTTCCAGCACCTCCAGCTCGCAGGCATCCAGATAGCGGCGGGCGGTGTCCGCCTCCTCGTTGAGCCGCCTGACGATGGCCTGGACAGTGGGCTGCTTCGCTTTCATGCGTTCCTCGTACTGAAACACCAGGAAGAATCGGTGCCGCAGGGCGTCGTTTGCGACCCCTTCGCCGATCTCCCGAATGTTGTCCTCGATCATCTCCCGGCAGCGTTCATTGTCTTCCTCCACCAGCCGTGCCTTCATCCGCTCCACATATGCAACCGTGTCGGCGGGCAGGGTACGAACCTCCAGTTGAAGGTTATCCGGCGCTATCTTGAGATAAGCGGCAAAGTTCTCAATGATAGCCTGCCTGTCCGTAGCGGATTTCAGATAGATATTGACCGGCAGTACCTCCAAAATCTTTACGAAGCGGCTATCCTTGGTGACGATCACACCACCGATAATGTTTTTGATCGGAAGCCACGCCTGAATACTGTCCTGATAGGCATTTCCTCTGGCTGACCCACTTTCTGTGCTGCCGAATATCAGTTTCTTTAGATTCATTTACTCTTGACCTCCCCTCGATACGATATGATCCGTCGTGCCCTGCGCCAACGCCACCAGCAGTACAGCCATTTGGACAGGCTCTCATCAGCGATCCCCATAAGCCCAAAGCCTCCGATTGGAACAACGGCAGAAAACGTCACAATGATCTTGGGAGTCATGGGCAGGGGAAGCAGATATATACACAGAAACAGGGTGGGAATCGTCAGAAGGACGGCCTCTATCACGTTGCGGATCTCAAATAATCCAAGGACACGGCCCGCGTCAGTAAAGTTCGCCGGGATGAAATAGGTATCTCCGCTCATTTGATCTCCTCCTCGCTGGCCAGCAGGAGTTTCCCCCTGCAGGCCAGATAGTCTTGTTCCAGCCCTGCGGCGTTTTCGCGCCGCAGGGCGATGATTCTTTTCAGAGCGCGGGAAAGCTGGACTTCCAGCAGGGGGGTAGCGGCAATCTTGCCAAGTTCCGCCCGGCTGATGTACTGGTTGGACAGGCCGGCGGCCCGCGCCAGCTCGGGCAGACCAACACCATATCGGTGGCGCAGCCGCCGCAGATTCGTCTCTTTCACAGCCCGCCTCACCCGATATAACTGATGTACGGGATCTTGTACCAGTGGGTCCAGCCCCGGCCGGCCAGCTTGGTGCGTATAACGCCTGTGCTGGTTTGGGCCGCCTCGATCACATAACCGTCCCCTATGTAGACCCCCACATGACCGTCCATGCGGACCGCAAGTCCTTTGATCTCCGGCATGGTGGAGATGGGACCGTAATCCCGGCCGCTGACGCCGGCGTTTTGGGCTGCCTGGAACATGGTGTTGGCCCCGTAGTCCGGCATCCCATTGGTTCCGTATCGCATTGTCAGGGTGCCGGTATCCAGCCAGCCGTAGCCTTTGATCAGGCCAACGCAGTCCGTACAGCGCCGCCCAAGCCAGTTGGCCCGGATAAAATCCTCATAAGCTCCGACCCCCTCTGGGTATTGGCCGACTTTGTATTCCAGCAGGGATTCTGTCAGCACGTTGCCGTAGGTGCCCCAGACGTAGCCCCAGTTGTGCTGCCACGCCTGAAGCGCGTAGTTTGCCAGATCCAGATTGTTCTTGGTGCCGGGGCTGACAAACTGAGAGATGTCGATGTCATTGCTGTGGCCGCCCTCATAGCGGTCTCCGCCCTGGAGCGGGCCTCCTCCGCTGTGATCGGGTTGGTACGCCTCAAAATAGGGGGAGTACAGATCCAGCGCGCCGCTTTCGGACAAGATCTCATACAGCGCACCGGCCCAGGTCCGGCCATCTTCATCGAAACCCAGCTGTTCCATCAGTTCCTCATGATCCAGGCAGCCTACCACAATATTCAGCGTGGTCTTCACTCCGTCGTCTCCGGTATCCTCCGAGTCCAGAGTCGGCGTGAAGGTCAGCCAGGACATAAAGAAAGAGCGAACTTCCTGAGCGGTCATGACGTCAAGGTCTTGCTGATGGGCCACCGAGTTGATGGCAATGAACCAGAGCAGGTCGTCCTCCTCCAGAGAACCGTGGACCTCGATGTAATCAATGACGATCCCCTCGTCCTCATACTGGGCCGCGATGCTGGTGACCATTGAGTCGATGTTCGTATTCGCAAAATCGTCCAGAGTCAGATAGGTGTATCCCACCTCTTTGGCCTGGATCGTCATATTGGCAATGCCCTCTACATCAGAGGACTTATAGCCGAAAAACATATTGGGTAATGCGGTGAACACCAGCATGGGCACAAGAATCACCACAACAATGATGCCGACAATCACCTTGACCAGAAAGGGAGTGGCCTCTTTTACCGCCGCTGCACCGGCCCCATAGAGGCCGCCCTGGGCCGCGCCTCTGGCGATATTGGCCGCCGCGTGGGCCAGCCGCGCCGCTTTCGCGGCGGTCTCCAGCCCTCCGCGGGAATCATTGCTGTCTGCCATTCTCCTTTCCTCCTCTCTTGGTAGATTTGTCCGCAGTTTGCCGGTGCGGTCCTCTCATGGCCGGGGTGGGAGTGGTGGAAGCTGCACGCCGGAATTTGGCGCTGGGTTCCGCCATGCCAGCTTGCTTTGCGTGAATAGATGTCCCACTTTTGGGGGTTTCTGCCATGCCGGGGCGCTTTTCCGTCAGCAGTTCTGTTTCCGCCCGCAAAACGGCTGCTCGCGCCGACTGACCTGCCTGTCCCGCTCCCGGTCTGCCCTGCGCGTTTCCTGCCATGCCGGGGTTGATTCGGACAGTCTTCTTCGTGATAGATACAGCCCTGTGCGGTCCCTGCCGCGCCGGGGCAGAAAGTGGTTCTTTGATAACAGCGGTAGTGGGAACTGCCACATTCCTGCCGTGCCGGGATTGCTTTGATACGCCCTGCGTGGATCGTGTTTCCGTGACATTACCCGGATCAAAACGGCTTACTGCATTCTTGCCGGACGTGGGTGTACGGACACTGTTCGCCGGACGGTGCGTAAACCTCATCTGGGTTCGAGTCCGGGACTGACCTTGCGGCTGAGCAGGATTCCCATTACTCACATCTGCATGATTACGGGCAGATTGCCTACCCGCCTTGGCTTTTGCCGTAGACGCTCTGATTTCGACTGCGCCAGTATTAAGGTTGGATCGAAAACTGTCGCTCTTCATCGCGTCGGTTTGGCCATTGGAATTCACGGCGACATTTCTGACATAGGTGGGAGAGCGGTGTATGCCCTGAACCACGGAGCTTTTCCTGCTGCTGTTTACGATCCGATGACCACCGGCCTGTGTTACATTGTTTGTGGCATTCCCCACAGTTTGAGCCTGCGCGGTATGGTTTTGGATGCTGTCGCGTGTTGCTGCTTGCTGTGTTTCGGCGCGAGTACTCCCCTGCACTCCTGAATTAGGCGAGGACTGCTTTGTCTCGGAATATGCCGTATTCTGAGCGCCCGTGTGCGTTGCCTGCTGTGTATTGGACCCGGTGACAGGCTGCCGGAAGTCGCTTTGATAAGTACTGCTCTGCTGGCTGTTGGCCTGCTGATCGGTATTTCTGGAGGAATTCTGCTGCCGCGTGTACTGTGACTTTTGCTGTGTGTTCCGCGCTCCGCCCGAAAAAACTCCTGCTTTGCCGCCGCTCGGTCCTCTTGTCCTCGGGCCAGTAGTCCTGGGGGAACTACCTCCGCCGGCGCCGCTGCCGCCACCCAACGACGCGCCGACTGCCTTGGTCACCTGAGCTGCCGCCGTCCGAAGGACGGTATAGGTCAGCATACCGGGAAGCGAAGTCCTGGCGCCGCCGGTGATGGCGGGATTCAGCCCGATCCGTGTGACGATCTCATCCGCTTTTTTTGCCACCTTGACAATGGTGAGCAGAAGTACCATCCACGGGAAAACATCGATGCCGACAGGGTGGATGGACAGCACGGAAAACAGCATCTTTACGAACATCACATTGGTGACCATCAGCAGACACATTGACCCGTACATCCTGCACCAGCCGGTAAAGATCTCGGAGGTGTTCTTGCTGCCGCCCACGCCGAATGCCAGCGGTGCGGTGATTGTGAGTACGGCCAAAATGAAGTACCGCTCCGCCATCTCCAGAATGAGCTTGAGGGATTTGAATATGATAACCGACCCGCAGATAATGACGATCAGCCACGCACAGGCGATACCATCAAAAGCACTTTCATTGAAAAAGGTCACCTCTACAGCGGTGGGCATCTGCACCAGTTGAATGACGGCAGAGGTCATATTGAGGCACAGTTCACAGATCTGCGGGCTGACCAGAAGCAGGAATGAGAATACAAATGTCCTGATAAAGAGCAGTTTGGGGTCTTCGCCCTCAAATCCCAGGCCGGACATCATGCTTTTGGCAGCCTGGAAAACAAGGTTGCCGATCAGCAGCGCCCAGCCGACGGCCAGCATACTCTGCTGAATGGCGTCGATGACGGGCATATGCTCACGCAGATAGGCAAAGTCCATGCTCATTATGCCGATGAGCGAATCAGCGAAGAACTCCCATATCTCCACCATGAGATCATAGATCCACTGGAGAAAGCCTTGAAAAATCAGTTCCAGCAAGCTGCCACCTCCTTTCGCCGGAGCTGGTCTCTACTTAACCGCCTGTCCCGGGAGTAAGGGTGTTCAGCCCGGAGAACAGCGGCGTGACATAGGCGATAAAGGCACCGATGCCATTGATAATGACCCAGGCAATCCAGATGCGCTTGAGCCAGTCCCAGGCCTGGTCAGTCTTATGCTGATTATTGGAAAGTTTCGCTCCGATCACCGCAACGGCAGACATAAGCCCTGCCAGCACCGTGCTGATCCCTGCGATGTGGTTGTAAACGTCAATGATAATGCGGTTGGCTACGGTCCACATATCCTCCGCGGCATATGCCGGGAGCAACAGCGCGGCAGCCAGGATCACCACAGTCATAAGTTTGCTATACCAGCGAGAGAGCTTAGAGCCCATTCGGCTCCACACTTTTTCTGTGTGATTCATCATGTGTGACCTCCTGTTAAAACTGGGGACGGCTCTTTCGAGCCGTCCCCGATGTTGGTTAATATCCGGTTTTGGGAAGGGTGGGATCGCCTGTCAGTCTCACAACAATGGTGGTCCAGCCGTCCGTTGCCGTCTGCCAGGTGTCTTGGTATTTTCCACCGACATCGGCCCAGTTGATGATCCGATAATTAGCCGGAAGAGTCCCCAGGACATTAACAGTCAGCGTCGGCTTCGTCTTGCTTTGGAACCCAACGGGCACCCTTCCAAAGTCAAAGTAGATGTCTGTTACATACTCTCCTGCCTGCATGGGCAGGGCGGACAATCCGAACACATAGCTGTTGGTAGTCAGCAGGTTGGAGGCCAGCACACGGTAGTCAGACATGAGATTGGTTTTATACAGTACACGATAATTCAGCCTGAAACTGTAGGTGCCAGTGGTCAGCGTCACCGCCCGAACTGCGTCTGTGGGAATCCTGTCGTGCCAGAAAAAGGACTCCAGCGCCACGTTAGAGGTGTTGGCCACTGAAATATCATACCGCATCTGGTTTCCGACCAGTACTTTTGCGTTGCCGATTTTATCGATGGTAACCCCAAGGTCTGCGGCCTTGTCATGGGAAGACAGCTTGATGATTTGCCCCGCGTATTCCAGTGTGATGTCATGGACCGTGCTGTCGAGCTGCCAGTAGGCCGGAGCGGTCACCTCGGTGATCTTATACCGGCCCAGGGGGAGCGGCTTGGAGGCGGCGATGCCGCGGGCGTCCGTGGTGATGTAGTCCACCACCTTGCCCGAGCGGGCCTCGCTGATCTCATAGACCGCGCCCTGGAGCGGGGTGCCGGCCGCCGTGCCGGTGACTTCATTAGCCTCGGCGGCGTACTTATAGACCTGGATCTGGCCGGTGATGGGCGTGTTTTGCCACTCGATTTCGATGGTCTTGCCCGGCTGGACGTAGACAGTCTTGTACTCCTTGTCCAGCTCATAGCCGGGGGCCGCCTCCAACTCACGGATATACAGCTTGCCCTTGCCAAGAACGGTCAGGTCATCGATATAGATGTAGCCGTCCTGATCGGTGGTGTACTCGCCGATGGGGTTCTTGTTGGCGTCGTAGACCAAAAATTTGACCGCATAGATCCCCTGTCCAGTCACGCTGTCGGTTTTGTGGATCAGGATTCCGGAATAGGGCTTGTTGGTCACTGTCTTCGTGACCGTCTTCCCGTCCTTGATCTCAAAATAGATGGGGGTGGGGTCCACTTTGAACTCTTTTGGCGCCTCGATTTCGACGGCATAATAGGACCCATCCTCCAAAGACAGGAAGGCCCGGCCGTCCTTGTCTGTGGTGATTGTGTCCACCAGGGCGTCATCCATCTTTCTGATCTCGAAGGTTACGTTGGGAATCCGCTCGGTCTTGTCGGCCTCGCTGACCTTGAGCAGCTCGATGCCGCCCACAGGATCGTTGTAAAAATACAACGTCTGCGTATCACCCGGGTTGACCACAACAGTCTGAGAGCGGGTATTGGGGTCAATGGTATAGCCATCAATGGTGGCCTCCTCGGTCACCACGATCGTTCCAGTTACCCCGGAGAGAATGATCTGCCCATCCTTATTGGTGAAATACAGGCCATTGGAGGACAGCTTCCCACCCTCATCAGGCAGGTAGGAGCCATCGGCGCAAGTGATTTTGAACTGCACCCCTTCAAGCGGTGTTTTACGGTTGGAACCGTCCAGTTTCTGGATAATCAAATTACCCAGCGGCTGGTTGAACAGCTCCAGGGTGTAGAGCTGGTGATCCTTGATCTCGATGGTTTTGGGGGTGTCGTCCAGCAGATAGCCCGGTCTGGCCTTGACTTCCTGCACGATATAAGCACCGGGGGCCAGGTCAGGGATCGAGATGAAGCCCTGTTCATCGGTGCGGTATTCGCCATTGGAGGTTCCCACCACGCTGACGTCCGGCCTGGTCACTTTTACGGTCACATCACTTAACGGCGCTTTCGTCACAGAATCCATTTTCTTGATCAGCAATCCACCCAGGGGTGTGTTGGTCACCACCACGGTCTGGGTGTCGCCATTGGCCCCGATGACCACGTTGGTGCTGGGGCTGTCCATCAGGTAGCCATCCGGCGCCCTGGTTTCAGTCAGTACATAAGTGCCGGGCGCCAGGTTGGAAATGCGGATCTCGCCATTCGAATCGGTCGTAAACAGCCCGTTTTGGGTCAGTGTGCTGGTGCCGATCACACCGTTCAGCCCCACCTCGCAGCCAGCGGCAGTAGTAATGCGGAATTCAGCACCGGCTAAGGGCTGGCCGGTCACGCTATCCCGCTTCTGCAGGACGAGCTGCCCCTTGGGCTGGTTTTTCATGGTGACGCTCACCGTTTTCCCAGCCTGGATCACGACGGTCTGGCTCTGGGTGTCGATGAGATAACCATCCGGGGCGCGGGTCTCAGTGATCACCACGCTCTTGCCGGGGATCAGGCCGTCGATACGGACTTCGCCGTTTTCGTCGGAGCGGTAGATGCCGTTGCTCTCGCCGATCACAGAACCGTCCGCATAGGTCACCTTGAATTCGGCGTCCTGGAGCGTGACAGAGGGGTTGACACTGCACACCTTACGGATGAGCAGAGAACCTTTTGGCGTATTGCCAAAGAACACCTGTACGACATCTTGATCTTTCCCGGAGATGTAGACGGTCTGGGGCGAAGAGGAAATCACATGGTCAAAGTCACTGGAGATCTCCTCGATGATATAGTACCCTGCCTGAAGTCCCGTCACGGTAAAGCTTCCGTTGGCGGAGGTCCGATAGGTCCCGATGACGGTGCCGCCTGTGCCGGAGGTATCACCGCCCAGGTAAGACACGCGGAAGGTGCAGCCCTCGATGGCCTCAGAGGTCACATCGTCATACTTCCACACCACGATGGCACTCAATGGTGTATTTTGGAAGTAGAAGGTATGCCCCTTGCCTGCCTCGATAAACGCCTCCTGAGTGTCGCTGTCCTTGATGGAATAGCCCTTGGGGGGCTCCAACTCCTTGACACGGAACCAGCCGTCCCGGAGCCCGTTGGTGGGCCCGTCCAGCTCGATGCGGCCATTCTCATCCGTCGTGTACACGCCCAGGTCGTTGTACTCACCGGTGGCTGTGCTGTTGGAAGCGTACCACACCTGGAAGCGTACATTACCTAAGCGATCATGGGTGATCGAGTCCTCCTTGATGATTTCGATTGTAGGCGCCTTGTGGTTTGCAAAATATGCGTGCCTGTCCCTGTTCGGATACAGTGTCACAAGCTGGCTGGGCGCGTCCAGCAGATAGGGCGAGGGCACGGACTTCTCCGTGATTTGATAAACACCGGGCAGCAGATTTTCAACGGTGGCGGTGCCGTCCGCTCCGGTCTTGACCTCCTGAACGCTGTGCCCATCCGCCGATTCCACCAAATAGACGGTGTCAGGGACCGGATCTCCGGTGTCCGCATCCCGCTTGTGGATGACGAGGTTGGGCCGCCGGTCATTTTCCAGCACGATGGTGCTGGTCTTGCCCGGGAACAGCTCGATGTGGTGCTCCTTTGTGCTGATGATATGGTCATCGAGGGTTGCGGTCTCAACCAGAGAGTACACACCCGGCTCAAGACCATCCCAGAGGATCTCGCCGTTGGAATCGGTCGTCCGATCCAGATAGTGAGTGCCGTCCGCAATCCGAGCCAGGCGGAAGGACACGCCTGCGAGCGGAGTGCCGTCCGCGCTGACCTTCAACAGGTCAAGGGATGGTTTCTTGGAATTGGTAAAGACAAATTCGGCGTTCTCGTTGCCGTCCAACTGGATGATCCGCTGGGCGTCGTCGATCACATATCCGGGGCAGGACTTCTCGGTCACCACGTAGGCACCGGGATCGAGCTTGGACAGATCGATGGAGCCGTCCGCCCCAGTCGTAAACTCCTGGGGACCAAAGGTCCCGTCAACGGATTTGATTTCAAAAACGGCGTTGGGGATGACCTTGGAGGGGTTCGCGCTATCCACCTTCGTGAGATGTAATCCGGGCTTGAGGTCGTTGAAAAATACGAGCTGCTTAATCCCATCCCCGGCGTGAAGCTCCACCTGCTGGGGCGTGGTCTCGGTGATGTGGGCGTCGTCACTCTGGACTTCCTGAACCAAATAAGTTCCGGGCTGAGCATCAGTGATCAGGATTTCGCCCAGGGCGTTTGTTTTGTATTCGCCCAGCAGTTCCCCATCCCGCCACACCTGGAAAGTGACATCGGCCAAAATTTCCCCGGACTTTCGATCATATTTCAATACTCGGAGCCCGGGCAACTCTTTGTTGGTCATGGTGACGGTGGAGGTCTCACCGGCTACCACGCTCACGGTTTTGATGGTCTCCGTGTCGGCCTGCCACCCCTTGATGCCGGCCGTTTCTTGGACCTCATAGGCGCCGGGCACCAGCTTGTCGAAGAAGGCCGTTCCGCCCGGCCCGGTCTTGGCGGACTGGGTCTCGCCGGTGACGATATGTTTGATCTGTACGGTGACACCTTCCAGGGCCTGGCCGGTATTGCTGATCTTCTCCACGGACAGCGAGCCGTAGGGGTCATTGTAGTAGGTCAAGGTGCCGGTGCCGCCCGCGGGGACTGTGACGTTCTGGCTGCGCCCGTCGCACAGGAGATGATCGGCGGGCGGGGACAGCTCGGTGACGGTGTAATTCCCTGTAGCCACATCTGGCAAAACAATCTCACCGCTGCTGTCGGAAGCGAAGCTGCCAATAGTATCGCCGTTGGGACCCACGATTTCAAATACCGCGCCTGCCAGCGGGTTCTCGGTGCCCGTCTCAAGTTTGATGACCCGCAGGGTGCCGGTCTCAGGTTCCGGGTCGCCCTCCTCCTCGGGAGAGAGAGGAGGCGTCTCGTCGCCATAAGTACTCATAACAGAGATCTGCGTGGGGACAACAGGATCCGTAGTGGCCATGTAATTCTGAAGGTCACCGTATTTGCTCCGATCGGCGCAGACGCTGTAAAAAATGGCGTACTGGTACACCTGGCCGGAAAGAGCGATCTGGACGGTGCCGCTCTCGCCCTGGATAGAACTTGCGGGGTAGATCACCTTGAACACGCCGGAATAGGGCGCGTTCTTGCTGGTGGTGACGGAGGTGATCTCCTTATCGTCCATGTCGACGATCTTTGCCCCTTCCGGCACCTCGTTCGGTTTGGCAATAGACACATCCACATTGTAATTGCAGATCCAGGTTGCAGATGTGACGGTGAAGATCTGCTGGTAATACTCCTCGCCACCAATGGTCACCGGGTAGGCCACGGACTTGTCCGGGGTGCAGGTAAAGTTGGTTTCCAGATTCGTAGTCCAACCGATACCTCGGGAATAGACGTCCTTAGTAGCAGCCAGGACGCGCTTGGCGGCCGCTTGGTCGGCGCAATTGGGATTGACGGCCAGGCTGCCGATGTTCCAGTTCGCAAGCAGGTAGCACCAAAGGGCGGTTTTGGTGGCGTAATACGCCTCGTACTTATCGTTGACCTTCAATTCCGTCAAGCCGCGGGTCGGATAGCCGTTTGCCACGATGCCCGTGATCTTGGGGTCCTTGGCTTTATCGTCGGCATTATACTTAACGGACTCGCCGGGTCCTACGGTTTCTGAGACGCCATAGAGATAGGGGTTGACACAGTAGGCGGGGATCTCCTTTTTAGCCCCATCCACGGGACTTTCATAGAGATAATAGGTGTAGTCCTGGACTTTGACTTTGCCGTTGATCATGAGATAGTCCAAATCTACCCCGCCATTGTAAATATTGATCTCGCCCAGGGCCTCCTGCTCCGTGGCGGCAGCGGAGGCGACGGGGGCAAAGGGGATCATGCCCAGCACCATGACACAGGCAAGGAGCAGGGCCGTCAGTCTTTTTTTCATAGGCAGTTTACCTCCAAAAGAATTGGGAGCGCCTTGCGGCGCTCCCTGGGTGTGTTGGTGTGATATTAGAATTCAGTTGGCATAGATGCGGTACTCAGTGTGGTTGTAGACCCCGTCCTTGTAGAAGTCCCACGCCTCTACCGAGTAGGTCCCCGGCGGGCAGGAATTGAACAGCTTGGCCAGCTCGCTGTCCCGCCAAGGCCAGAAGAACCAGGCGGGGGCGGTGTCCGGGATGGTGAGGTTGATACGGACGTAGGGCGTTCCCTTTTTCCCATAGAGCAGCTTGCCTCCGCTGCTGGTCTCCGGGTTGGTCCCCGCCAGGTTCATCAGCGTGTACTGCATCCGCCGGGTCTCATAGAGGTTGCGGACATAGAGATAGTCCCCGCTGGAATCCTGAAAGTGTCTCGCCTCCGGTGCGGGCAGTTCCACCGTTGGGAAGCTGGACCAATCACAGGTGGGTGTGGGCAGAGGAGGCAGCGGGCCGCTGGAGAAAGCGTTGTTGTCCCAGTGCCTGACATCGGTGACGGTGTATAGGGTGCCGTCGCCACAGGGGATCACATCGCCCACCTTGGGGATGTATTGGCTGCCGTCTGAGGGGAGGCTCACAGTGTTCGGGACCAAATCGGGCGCACCCGCACTATCACCGTACCTGCCGGTCATTGCACGGTAGAGGATGATCGCCATTTGACCCCGGGAGATCGCGTCAGCCCCCGGCCACAAGTCGGGAAGGAGTCCCAACGCTCCCGCCTTTACTGTCGCTGTTCCATAGCTCCAGTCGGTCTCCGGCATTTCAAGATAGCGCAGAATCACGGTGCAGAATGCTTCAAGCGTTACATAATCATTTGAACCGAACCGTCCGTTTCCATACCCGATCATCAATCTGTTGGATAGACAGTACCCTACGTAACGTCCGGCCCAGTTTGGCACATCAGAAAATGCTCGCTTGCACTGACCTTCATAGAACGCTCGATCGAAGTCTACATGTTCCTGGTTCCCTACTACGCGCGTGAGAAGGGCGGCTAACTGGGCGCGTGTCAAAAAGTCATCAAGTCCCAGATCACCGTTTCCGTATCCAGTTAGGATACCTTGTTCCACCAGATAGTCTGTCGCGGCATCTAACTCCGCTTTGGCGGTCGCTGCGAAAGCCGGGGAAACTGTGCTGATACACAGCAGCAGACACAGCAGCAACAGCAGTGTTTTCTTTAACCCTTTCATTGTACGATGCTCCTTTCACTCACATTTCATTTCTGAACAATTATAGCATAATACAAGGATATATCGTCTGTCAAAGGTTTATTTGAAACACCTACGCCGCCAAAAAGTTTACGTATCCCTTTCCCACTCCTCAGTTGGGGAATGGGTGATTAGTTTGCTGCTTCCACTGCCTGCACACAGACCCGAACTTCAGGATAGTTGGCCAGGCATGTAGTGAGGGTGAGCCGGTTGTCGGCTGTGGGCTGAAGGTAGCTCCAGTCGGTGTCGGAAATGATCTGTACTGTTTCGACACGATAAGTGCGGGTACCATAGACCGTTGTGTACGTGATAATATCGCCCTTTTTCAGATCCTTGATGGAGCCGATCACGTATTTTGCCTGTCCTCTGTTGTGCCCACACATCCCGACGTTTCCGTTCCAAGCTGAGGTAGAGCTGTAGTGACCAAGTCCCTTACTCATATTCTGAGTGGTCTCACCTTCCCAGACAGGGAGCGTGTACCCCAGCGAGGGGATCTTTACTGTACCGATGCTGCCATTGGAATAGGCCATACCAGCAACGCTGGTGAAGGCAGACTGCTGGACAGAGAGATAATCAGGAATGATTTCCGGGATAAGCGCATCTTTGCCTCCATACTCGGCGTCTCCCAGACCATAACCTCCGCCGGAGGGCTATAATTTTTGAGGATGATGAAATCGTACTTTTCTAAATGAAAAAAGACGGTCAAAGGCGGTTTCGAGGTTGCCGAAAAAATTTCAAAAATTATTTGAAAACAGTTCCGCTTAAACCCCCTGTTTTCTCCTATTGGTGAAGGGCAAGTAATCTCTATAATCTCAAAACATATTACATAAGGAAAGGAGGGC
>CANQKJ010000007.1 GCA_947624465.1 uncultured Oscillospiraceae bacterium | reverse complement strand
CGCTGTTCCAACAACTACGGACCCTATCAGTTCCCGGAGAAGCTGATCCCGCTGATGATCCACAACGCCCTGGAGGACAAGCCCCTGCCGGTCTACGGCGACGGGATGCAGATCCGGGACTGGCTGCACGTGAAAGACCACTGCGCGGCCATCGCCACGGTGCTGGAGAAGGGCCGTGTGGGCGAGGTCTACAACATCGGCGGCAACAACGAGAAGGCCAACCTGGAGATCGTGCGGATGATCCTAAAGGAGCTGGGCAAGCCGGAGAGTCTCATCACCCATGTGCAGGACCGGCCGGGCCATGACCGGCGGTACGCCATCGACAACACGAAGATCACCACCGAACTGGGCTGGCGGCCGGAGTACATATTTGAACAAGGCATGGCGGAGACCATTCGGTGGTATCTGGACAACCCGGAGTGGGTGGAGCACGTGACCAGCGGGGTGTATAGGGATTATTACAAGAAAATGTATAGTTAAGTTTGATTAGGAGTTTTTCTATGATAAAAAAGATGATTCAATATCAATTTCTCTTTGAGGAACTGGTCAAGCGTGATTTCAAGCAAAAGTATAAGCGGACTGTTTTAGGCGTTGGCTGGAGTCTCTTATCTCCATTACTGATGCTGCTGGTCATGCGAATGATGCTGGTCGGTTTTTTTGGAAGAGATACGCCTCATTACACAACTTACTTGTTCAGCGGAACTTTGGTATTTGGCTTTTTTTCCGAGGCAACCAAAAGAGGAATGGGTTCTTTGCGTGGGAATGCGGGCATCTTTTCTATGGCGACGGTGCCAAAGTATCTATTCCTGCTTTCCAGAAATGTACAAGCGCTGATCAATTTCCTTTTGACGCTTGTGATTTACTTTTTGCTTGCGGCTTTTGACGGTATTACCTTTACGTGGAGAGTTGTTTGCCTGATTTATCCGATTTGTTGCCTGACTCTGTTTAACATTGGGATTGGCATGGTGCTGTCTGCTTTGTTTATTTTCTTTCGGGACACACAATATCTGTATGATGTATTTCTCCGTATGCTTACTTATTTGTCCGCCATCTTTTATACCATTGATAGATTCTCTCCATTGGGACAAAATCTGTTTTTGTTGAATCCAATCTACCTGTTCATCCGATATTTCCGCAAAATAGTAATCGAGGCCACTGTTCCTACTATCTGGTTCCATTTGCTGATGGCTGCGGATGTAGTCATCGCGTTGGGAATGGGTTGCTTCATGTATAAGAAGTACAATACAAAGTTTTTGTACTATATTTGACGGAGGATATTATGAGTGTTTTAGAAGTGCATGATGTGTCTATCCGTTACATGACTGGGGATTTTAAAAATATCGGGTTAAAGGAATTTGTGTTGCGGAAATTGACAGGGAAGTACTGTGTCAAGGAGTTTTGGGCGGATAAGAATATCTCATTTGCGCTGGGAAAGGGCGATATGCTGGGGATCATCGGCACGAACGGAGCGGGGAAATCGACACTATTGAAGGTTGTATCCGGTATTATGGAGCCAACCAAAGGAAAGGTAAAACGTGAGGGAACGGTTGCAGCGCTATTAAATTTAGGTAGCGGGTTTGACGGTGAATTGACTGTGCGGGAGAACGTATACCTCCGTGGTGCAATCATGGGCTATACACGCAAATTTATGGATGAGACCTATGATCAGATCATCGAATTTGCGGAGTTAGAAGAGTTCCAGGATAGGATGTTCCGGCAGCTATCGTCTGGGATGCGGGCGCGTTTAGCCTTTTCCATTGCGAGTTTGATACAGCCGGATATTCTTATCCTGGACGAGGTTTTGGCCGTCGGCGATGGTGCATTCCGTAAAAAAAGCGAGGCGAAAATGCGGGAGATCCTTAGTCGAGGGGCTACGACTATTTTGGTGACCCATGCCTTGGGTCAGGTAAGAGAACTGTGTAATAAGGTCCTTTGGCTGGATCATGGTGAACAAGTTGCGTTAGGGAGCACGGAAGGTATCTGTGATCTGTATCAGCAGTTTTTGGATAAAAAAATAAATCTCGACCAAGCAAAAGAAATGTTAAATAGCTGAGCCGTTATTGTACTCAGAGTGCTGTCGGCAGCGTACATAGTCTATTCGGACATCTTAGATTGACAAGTTGCACGGTTGCATCAAAGCCATGGCCGCGGTTGTCAGGATGCATTGAAATTGAAGGACAAACGTTTATTTTATGCGTTCAAAACAACTCACAAAGCAGGGGTACCCCTGCTTTGCTGATACGGAGTATCAGCAAAATAACCATTCTCGGCAAGGGAGGAACCCGCTATGCACCAATCTCTGCAATACCCCTTTGACAGCCAGCTCTTGCTCCGCAAGCGCAAGTCCATCCGCCGGGAGCTGCTGACCGGGACGAATCTGCTGGACAAGCGCATCGCCATCCTGGGCGGCTCCACCACCCACGACGTCGTGGATATGCTGGAGCTGTTCCTGCTGGACCAGGGCATCCGGCCCGCGTTCTATGAGTCGGAGTATGGCCAGTACTGGCAGGATGCCATGTTCCCCAATTCGGAGCTGGAGGCGTTCAGGCCGGACATCCTCTACATCCACACCTCCAACCGAAACATCACCGCGTGGCCGGAGCCGGGGGACACGCCGGAGCAGGTGGACGCCCTGCTGGAGCAGGAGTACAGCCGTTTTTCCTCCATGTGGGACAAGCTGCGGGAGACCTGGCACTGCCCCATCATCCAGAACAACTTTGAGTACCCCTTCTACCGCCTCATGGGCAACCGGGACGCTGCCGACATCCACGGCCGGGTCAACTTCGTCACCCGGTTGAATCTGAGATTCGCGGAGTACGCCCAGAGCCACGACGGGTTCTACATCCACGACATCAACTACCTCTCGGCGGATTACGGCCTGGAGAAGTGGTCGGACCCGTTCTACTGGCACATGTACAAGTACGCCCTGTGCCTGGACGCCATTCCCCGGCTGGCCTTCAGCGTGTCCAACATCGTGAAGGCCATCTTCGGGAAAAACAAGAAGGCCTTTGCCCTGGATCTGGACAACACCCTGTGGGGCGGCGTCGTGGGCGACGACGGCGTGGAGAACCTGGCCATCGGCCAGGAGACCTCCATGGGGCAGGTGTACTCGGAGTTCCAGCAGTACCTGAAGGAGATGAAGAAGCGGGGCATCCTGCTGAATGTAGTGTCCAAGAACGACCACGAGAACGCCATCGCCGGGCTGAACCACCCGGACGGGGCACTGAAGCCGGACGACTTCATCTCCATCAAGGCCAACTGGGAGCCCAAGAGTGTGAACCTGGTGCAGATGGCCCAGGAGCTGACCCTGCTGCCGGAGAGCTTTGTATTCGTGGACGATAACCCGGCGGAGCGGGCCATCATCCGTCAGCAGGCGCCGGGGACGGCGGTGCCGGAGCTGGACAAGGTGGAGCACTATATCAACGTCATCGACCGGTCCGGATTCTTTGAGACCACCAAACTGTCCGCCGACGATCTGAAGCGGAACGAGATGTATAAGGAGAACGCCGCAAGAGCCCAGTTGCAGGCGTCCTTCGGCAGCTACGAGGACTACCTGCTGTCCCTGGAGATGCGGGCCACGATTAAGCCCTTTGAGCCGCTGTACATGGCCCGGATCGCCCAGCTGACCAACAAGAGCAACCAGTTCAACCTGACCACGCGGCGGTACACCCAGGAGGAGATCGAGCAGACCGCCGCCGACCCGGATCACATCACCCTGTACGGCAAGCTGGAGGATCGGTTCGGGGACAACGGCGTGGTGACGGTGGTCATCGGTAAGGTGGAGGGCCAGCGGCTGGACGTCATCCTGTGGCTGATGAGCTGCCGTGTGCTGAAACGGGACATGGAGTACGCCATGATGGACGAGCTGGCGGCAAAATGTCTGGAGCGGGGCATCACCGAGATCCGGGGCTACTACTATCCCACGGCCAAGAACGGCATGGTCCGGGACTTCTACGAGAAGCAGGGCTTTGCCAAGCTGTCCGAGGACGAGGCGGGGAATACCGTGTGGACGCTGGATATTTCAAAAAACTATCATAGAAAGCAGCATATGATTGTCGTAAACGAACGAGAGGGACAAGAGGTGGAACAGTGAACCAACTTGACATAGAGGAGTGCGCAAAGCTGCGAAAGCTAATATTTCTTACCGGCTATAAGGGAGGCATGGCCCATCTGGCATCGTGCTATTCCTGTTTGGAAATCATCTATACGCTGTATGTGAAGGGCGTCCTGCGATATGATCCCCAAGATCCCTCCTGGAAAGACCGTGACAGGTTCGTCCTAAGCAAAGGCCACGGAGCACTTGCGCTTTACGCTGTTCTATGTAAAACAGGCGTTCTTAGCAAGAAAGAATTAGGGACATATTTACAGCCGGGATGCCATATCGGCGGCGAACCGTGCACGAGAAATCTTCCCTGCATTGAGGCGACAACGGGTTCTCTGGGCCACGGACTGCCTATGGCGGTCGGCATGGCGCTCGGGCAGAAGATCGATGGGATGCCGGCAAAGACCTATGTGCTTCTGGGAGATGGAGAGTGTCAGGAGGGTAGCATATGGGAAGCTGCGATGGCAGCATCCTCAATGCAGTTGGATAATCTGGTTGTGATCCTGGATGCGAACGGGCTTCAAAAGACAAATCGGGTGGACGAGACCCTGCGGGTAGTCTCTTGGCAGGAAAAATGGGAATCCTTTGGCTGGACTGTTCGCAATACGGACGGCCATGATATGGATCAGCTCTGCCAAACGCTGCGCCAGCCCCCGGGGGCCAGAAGGCCGACGCTCATCATTGCCCACACGGTAAAGGGGAAAGGGGTACCGTTGATGGAGAATGATCCGAAATGGCACTTTCGGCTTCCTAACAGAAAGGAACTAAAACAGTTCCAGCGGGCACTTCAAATATCAGATAAAGAATTGGAGTAAGCTATGAATAGTGCGTGTATCGGAGCCCTCATGGCGTTGGCGGAAAAAGACACACGGGTCCTGTATCTGACAGCAGACAGCGGAGAGGGAGGACTGGACAAGCTTTTTCGCATGAATTTTTCGGACAGATCGTTTAATTTCGGGATAGCGGAGCAGAACACAGTGGCGGCTGCAGCTGGCCTTGCCTGTACGGGGAAGATACCATTTGTGTTTACGGCGGCACCCTTTATTGCGTACCGGGCTTTTGAGTTCGTAAGAGACGACATATGTCTGCAGGATCTGAATGTAAAGTTGATTGGATCGGGCAGCGGAATATCTGTAAGTTCGCTTGGCCCAACGCATCATACCACGGAGGACATTGCTGTTTTGCGGTCCCTCCCGAATTTGATGATTCTCTCCCCAGCGACGCCAAAGCAGGCAGAAGAATGTATAAAACTGGCATACCAGCATACAGGCCCGGTCTACATCCGTATCGGGATGAACAAGGAAAAGGAGTTTTTCGGAGACGGCTATAAGATGGAACCGGCCAAAAACGACGTAATCAGGAGCGGAAAAGATGCTGCCTTGTATGTCACAGGAAGCATCCTGGAGGAGGCCGCGGAAGCGGCGGAGCGTCTGTCTGAAGAAGGCATTGAACTGGAGGTCGTGAACGTGGGGACCATCAAGCCTTTTGATGCAGACAGCGTCATTCAAAACGCAGGCAGATTCAAAAACTTCTTTACGTTGGAGGAGCACAACGTCACCGGCGGCCTGGCGGGTATGATCGCTGAGGTCATCGCCCGAAACGGTCTGGGTGTCAGGCTCCATCCCGTTGGACTGGAGGACATTTTCGCGGAGAGCTACGGAACACTTAAGGATATGCGCAGAGCAAATCGGCTTGACGGTGAGAGCGTGTACCGAAGGATAAAGGAGGCTCTGGTATGAATGAATACCGCTATTCAGATATCCAAATCGGGCAGACGGAGAGTTTCACAAAAGAAATAACGCGGGAAATGGAAAACGCCTTCCGTGGTATCACCGGCGACGAGAACCCGCTGCACAGGGACGATGCGTTTGCCCAGAGCATCGGGGGTGGCAAGTTCAAAAACCATGTGGCATTCGGTATGCTCACCGCGTCCCTGCTCTCCACGTTGGCAGGGGTTTATCTGCCCGGAAAATACAGCCTGATCCACAGCGTGGAACAGGTATCCTTCAAAAAGCCGGTCTATGCGGGGGATACCCTGAGCGTCCAGGGCACGGTGGAGGATAAACTGGATGGTCTTAACCTCATTTTAGTAAAAATAAAGATCACGAACCAGGAGAAAAAGTGCGTTTTGACGGCCAGCATGAAGGTTCTGGTACAAAAATAATGATTCGGGAGGAAATAATCATGACCAGAGAAGAAGCGTTTGAGAGGCTCAACAAGGTGTTCCGTGAGGTTTTCGATGATGACGCCATCACGGTAGGGGAGACGACCACGTCTGAGGACATCGAGGACTGGGATTCCTTTGAGCACATCAATCTTGTGGTGGCGGTGGAAGATGAGTTTTCTTTCAAAATCCCTATGGGGAAAGTCGTCACCATGAAGAACGTGGGCGAGATGGTGGACATCATTCTGGAAATGGGGAAGTGACCTATAATGGATGACAACGCTAACGTATTGCTGGTCATAGGTGCGTCTTCCGACATGGGAATGGCATTGATAAAGTCTACCCATCAGCGTTACGATCATATCATCGCCCACTATCGGCGTATGAGCGGCGAACTGGAAGAGCTCAGCCGGGAGCTACAGGATCGGTTGATTCTCATACAGGCCGACCTCTCCCGGGAAGAAGAGGTCACTCACCTGATCGACGAGATACGGGATAAGCAGTTGTTCCCGACGCATATCGTACATTTTCCGGCGCCTCAATGCAACAATCAGAGGTTCCATAAAATCGAATGGGAGACCATTCAGAATGAGCTCGACATTTCCCTCAGATCCCTGGTACTTATCCTGAAAGCATTCCTTCCGGCTATGGTCAGGAACCGGGCCGGGAAGATCGTACTGATGTTGTCCTTTGTTGTTAACGGTATGCCTCCAAAGTACTGCTCCAATTATGTCGTTACAAAATATGCCCTGCTGGGGTTGATGAGGGCACTTGCGGTCGAATACGCGGATAAGGGTATCACGGTAAACGGCGTCTCACCGGCCTGGGTCGAGACAAAATACATCCACAATATGTCTTCGGTCTTGGTTGAGCAGAACAAGCAGTTATCGCCGATCGGACGGAATCTGGTTCCGGCCGACATCGTTCCGGCCATAGAGTTTCTGCTTTCGGGGAAAGCCGGGTGCATTAACGGAGAAAACCTCAGCATCACTTGCGGGAGGTAAAGATTCTATGACGGTTACATCGCTTGGCTACTATGCCTTGCTGTTAGTGGGCATTGCCTTATATTATACTCTCCCGAAGCAGGGGCAGTGGGTCATACTGTTCCTGCTGAGCATGGCGTTCTATTTGCGTGCAGCGCCGGCCTATACGATTCTGTTCCTTTTGGCATCAGCGTTTCTGGCGTATGTGGCCGGGATGGCGATGGACCGAGAGGGTGCAAACGGACTGTCCGCGCACCGAAAGACTGTGGCGGGGATCACTGTCGCGGTCGTGGTGCTCAATATTCTGCTGTGGTTCTTGCTCAAAGGAAGCTCCTTCTGGATGGTGGGCTCCAGGCTAATCCACCATATCATCCCTGCGTTCCCGCAGCTCCCGGCGTTACCCATCGCCGGCGCCCTGGGCATGGGTTATTATACAGCACAAGTCATCGGATACATTATCGACTGCTATTGGGGCACGATAAAACCCCAGCGGAACTTCCTGAAGCTGTTTCTGTTCGTGTCGTTTTTTCCCCAGCTGACGGTGGGCCCTATCAGCCGCTATTCCCAGCTGGAGTGCTTGTATGAAAAGCATCGGTTCTCCTATCAAAATCTGTGCTTCGGCGCCCAACGAATCCTGTGGGGTGTTTTTAAAAAGCTTGTGATTTCCGACCGGGTAGGGCTCATCATTTCGGGCATTTGGGCGGACACCGGCACATTTGGCGGCGTCTGGCCCTGGGTGGCGGTATTTCTCTATCCCCTACAGATTTACACGGATTTTTCCGGGTGCATGGATATTGTGCTCGGCTCGGCAGAGCTGTTTGACATCCATATGCCGGAGAATTTCAAAAACCCGTTTTTCTCCCGGTCGGTCCAGGAGTTTTGGCAGCGGTGGCATATCACACTGGGAGCGTGGGCCAAGGACTATGTATATTATCCGGTCCTGAAAAGCAAGCCGATCCTAGCCATTGGGAAATGGGCCAGAAAACACTTTAACAAGAAGACAGCCAAGAAGATTCCCTGGCTCGTCGGGATGGCGGTGCTCTGGTTCGTCATGGGCTTCTGGCACGGTTCGATGCGACATATCGCGGGCGTCAGCGCATGGTTTTGGACTATGTTGGTAGCGAGTGAGCTATGCGCTCCGCTGATGGAAAAGGCTACGGCGCGGCTGCATATCAACACGGAGAGCACCAGTTGGATATTGTTTCAACGGGTGCGCACATATGTGATATATTCTCTCGGGTGTGTGTTCTTTTCCGCAGACAGCCTGACACACAGCATAGACCACGTGAAGACGCTGGCAGGGGCCCTAGGAAGCCTGACGAGCTTTCAGGGGACTATCGCTGGCCTCGGCGTGACCGATGCCGATATGGGCGTTATTGCCATAGGCGTTCTGGCGCTGGTAATCGTGGCGATCCTGCGGGAAAAATACGGGTATGCGCGGACTTGGATGCAGGGACAAATACTGCCATTCCGATGGGCAGTGTGGCTGTTGCTTTTTATCATTACCGTGCTTTGCGGGATGTATGGTCCGGGATTCAACGCCCAGGATTTTATCTACGAGCAGTTTTAAGGTGATGACGATGAAGAAAAGAAGGTTTATCGAGGCAATCGTATTTCTGGTGCTCGTCACAGGCGTTTTGGCTGTCCTCACAAAGATCACGACCAATTCGGGGGATTATCGCAACTTCCAGTGGATCCGAGGATTCTATGAGGAGAGAGAGGATTCCTTGGATGCGGTGTATATAGGGGGCAGCAACGTATATGCCTTCTGGTGTGCGCCGGTGGCGTGGGAAAACTATGGCATCACGGTTTACCCGTTCGCCAATAATGCCCAGCCGCTTGCGGCCGCAAAGTACCTCGTCGAAGAGGGAAGGAAGACCCAGCCAGACGCTCTGTATATCATTTCCATCAACAATGTTTTCTTTGACTATTCGGAGGCGGGCATCCACTATGTGCTGGACTTTATGCCGACCTCAAAAGTAAAATTCCAATTGGCAGATGCACTCCTCGATTATGGCGGCTATGAACCCGAGGATAGGCTGGAGTTTTATCTGCCATTGCTGCGGTACCACTCTCGGTGGAATGAGCTGACGAAAAACGATTTTACCTATGAGCTCAACGGGCTGAAGGGGGCCTGCACCTATGGAAGCTACCTGAAAGGCAGCGAGGATATCTCGGCAAGCTACCGTAAAACGGCGAAGCTCGGGAAGCTGGACGGGAATGTGGAGCAGATCATAAATGATTTGCTGGATTACTGCGAGTCGGAAAAGGTCAATGTCTTGTTTGTCACCGCACCGCAGGGACAGGGTGATGTGACGACGGTGGCGCAGTATAATACCATAAACTCGATGATTGAGGAGCGGGGCTTCCCGACATTGGATATGACGGATATGACCGACGACATCGGGCTGGACCTGAAGAAGGACTATTACAACGAGCACCATGTCAACATCCACGGTTCAGTCAAGGTGACCGACTACCTATGTCGGTATCTGGTGGAGAACTATCATCTCGCGGATAAACGCGGCGACCCGGCCTACAGCGATTGGGACCAAGCTTTCGATAAGTACGTCGAGGCCACTTCGCCCTTCGCGCTGGATTTTGAATACACCAACAGTCGCAGAGATCCGGCGTTGCCGGCGCCCGAACTGTCGGGGATCACCGTCAACGGTGGAAATGCGCTCACGGTAGCATGGAAAGCGGTGAAGGGCGCAGACGGATACAGCGTCTTCCGCAGAGAGGACGGTGCGGGCTGGCAGCGGATCGCTGACGTGAGTGCAGACGAACGGTCCTATCGGGATGAAAACTGTTGGCTAGCCCATAAGTATACCTACACGGTCGCTCCATATAGGGTGACGGAAGATGGGTTATGCTGGGGTAGCTATGACTTTGCTGGGGTAGCCGCTACGGAGGTGCTGAGCGCGGCCAACGCAATGGAAGTATTCGGGGACGCGGGCATTCCGACCGTAACGTGGGAGGCAGTCCCCGGCGCCGACGGATATCAGCTGTTTCATCGCGTTTTGGGCAAGAACTGGGTCCTGGTCGCGGATATGGATAAGACGATATATGCAGACGGAGCCGCCCTAGAGGGCGTGCCGTACCAGTACCGCGTCCGCGCATACAGCCTGAATGAGGCGGGTGGGAAGGTCACGGGGCTCTATTCATACTGCCTGTGGCGCCCCGAGTTCTCCGGCCCGGAAGTGACGGCGGAGCTGGCCGACGGCGTTCCCCTTATCCGCTGGAAGACGATGGAAGGGATGACGAATTATATCGTCGCACGCCGGATGGCGGGCGGCGAATGGGAGCAAATTGCGGAGCCGCTGGCGGCGGACTGTGTGCAGTTCCGCGATATCACCGCCCAGGCGGGCGTAAGCTATGAGTACCAAGTGACGGCCAATATTATCTACGGCGAAGACATTAACTCCTATCCCTCTGACCCCATCGCAGTCACGGCGGAAATGGGACCGATGACACTGGATCCACCAGAGATTCTATTTTGTGAGCAAGTGGGCAATATGGTGCAGCTGGTGTGGGAGCCTTCCGTAAATGCCACAGCCTATCGAATTTACCGACGGGCTGAGGGAGTGGATAAGTGGATTATTGTGAAGGATGCGGAATCTGGGAACATCTATTCGGAAAAGCCGCCTGTGGCAGGGACTTACGTATATGCGATTCAGTCGTTGTATACAGAGAACGGCTGCATTCACTATGGAGCTTTTCAAGGGAACATAGAGGGAAAGACTGTTTACTTCAAATAAAAAGTTAAGAACTGATTAGCATTCTCCCTCGAATGTACTTCCTGAAATGTTAAACTCAGAATATACGTTATTTTGAACAAAACAGCATTAAATTACATATTTTGCTAGAATTATAAGATAGTGAAGGAGCATCCGAACATTATTTTCGGCGGACGACTGGGGCGCTACAAGGGCTATGTGATGGACGAGGCAATCAAAGCCGCGCTGGCGGCCGAGGAATTGACTTGGCCGTAGGGAGATGGATCATTCAGTTTTTGACCCTTATGCTGACCCTTACCGCGGCGGGATCGGCCAACACCACTTGACACAAGACAAAATATGGATTGTTTGCGAGTGCGCTATTTTCAACGGGCCAGGGATTTGGCGGCACGAATAGAAATCAGGTAAAATATGTATCTTCTAATTCGAATCCTTCTGCCCCTGCCAATGAAAGCGCCGAAGTTGCACAACTTCGGCGCTTTTTCGGTACTTTTTTGGGGTATCAGTTTCAGTAGACCGAGTCTGATGCCCGAATGACGCTCAAATCGTGCTGTCTGGCGTCAACGATCCCGCCCCGTTCCGTCGGGTACAGCACCAAAATAGCATCAAAGTTTTTGGCCTCTCTGGTCGATGGGTTTTGACCAGAGGGGCGTTTTCTTTGATCATGTGTCTCAATTTTTGGACCGCTGAGCGACTCTGCTGTTTTAGGCAGGGGCATTTTTGCACGGATCACAGCTCGAATCCAGCCGTGATCCCGGCCAGACGGGATGTGTCCCTTTTGACGTAATAGAGTTCTGTGATTTCTGAGGTGGAGTGGCCCAAGAGGTCCGCCACCTGCCGGGGCGAGAGGGCTTTGATGGAGCCGTCCGGCTGCTTGACCCCGTTGACCAGATTAGTGGCGAAGGTGTGCCGCAGGCTGTGGAGCCCTTTCTGCTCGATTCCGGCGGCTTCAAGGATTCGGTAGTACCGCTTGCGGAAATTCACGGGCTTGGTGTAGTTCCCTTTCTCGTCGGCAATCAGCGGACTGTCTTTTCCGAAGTACCGCTCCGCCCGCAGGTCGAGGATGGCGTTGACCGCCGCCTGGTTCAAGGGCACATCCCGCTTGCTGGAGGCGGTTTTGAGCTTACCCACCTTCATTTCCATGCCGCCGACGGCATCGGTGCCGTTGCGTTTGGCGATCTCCTTCACGCCCCGCTGGAGATGGATCACCCTGCAGTCCAGGTCGATGTCGCTGTTCAGAAGTCCCAGCACCTCGCAGGTGCGGAGGCCGGTGTTCAGCATAAGGACGTAAGCTGCGGACTGTTGATACATTCGCTTGCCGTTGCTCCACTTCCGCACAGCTTCAGCCTTAAACTTTTCGATTTCCTTCGGACTGAATGTGGTGACCGTCTCGAAGGTGGGCAGGTTCTCTTTCCCTTGGGCGGCCAGGAAGTTCGCCCGCTTGATCATGGGGGCTGCCGGCATGGGGTTCTTGGAAGTCATCTCTTGCTGGGTCAGGTAGCGGAAGTAGTCCGTCAGGAGGTTGTGGACTTTCTTTACGGTGGTGTAGGCGAAGCCGGCGGCCATCCAGTGGTTGAGTGTGGCCTTCACGTCGGCGGAAGTCACGTCGCCCACCACCTTGTCTCCCAGCAGAGGGTAGACCAAGTGGGTGGCCGTCCACTCCAGTCGGTCATAGGTGGTGCGCTCCACCGACGGGAATTTGAATACCCGGAGCCAGTTTTTCATGCTGTCCTCCAGCTTGGCCTTGGACTCGTCGGAGGCGGTGAGTTGGTGCTTGAAGTCCGCGATGTACTCGGTGATCTTGGCCTTGACCTCTGGCTTGGAGGTCCCGCAGAAGGATTTGCGCTTGCGCTCCCCCTGCTCGTCCAGGTACCAGACTACGCCGTTCCAGCGTCCGTCGGTGCGCTTGAACACGTTGCCGTTGGTCAGTAACTTTTTCTGCATGATGCTTCACCTGCCTTCCGTCTGGCTTGTTCCTCGTTCTCATCGTCGAAGGAGTAGGTCGGGATCTCGCTCAGCTCCTGTTCGATCCCTCTGGCCAGACGGATGCCGGAGAGGAAGCTGTCCAGCGAGGTCTGGTCCCGCAGACCGTCCTCCAGATCCAGCAGGTGGAGGAGCAGGATTCGTTGGGACTTATCCAGCTGTCCGCGTAGTCTGGTGAGGATCCTGTTTCGCTCACGCTGTATCTTTGCTACTTCGAGCGACGCTGTAGTGAACCGTTCGTGGAGTGCTTTCAGGTATTCGGGCATGGCGGTCGCCTCCTTTGCAGAGACAACACATACCAGAACTGCTTCGGCCAAAGGTGTACAAACTGATAACTCTGCGAAAAAATCGGGAAACCGCAAAAATATGCGAACCGACCACCTGCCACGCTGCGCAGAGACCCACAAACGGCGCGGGTTTGCGGGGTGACCGACCACTTGGCACAGCACAGAGGGCTGAAAACCGACCACCTGCTTTTATCCTGCACCTCTTTCGCCCCCTCTGCATTGCCCTTGTTTGGTGAAAACGCCGGAGGAAATCAGGGCGCGAGTGGTCTCGAAAAGCGGGCGAGTTTCGGGGCAAATCGCCGGGGTGGGCACGGATGCCGCCCCGCCGGCAGGCGGGCCTCAAATCGCCTCAACGGGGCAAACAGGGGGTGAAGCGAGGCCGGAGCTCAGAAAAAGGCTTTCCATTTCCGCCGGAATGTGTTAGAGTTTTCCTGTGAAGGGGGCTGTGCAGATGAAGATCCTGATCGTCTATTATTCTCAGACGGGAAATACCCAGAAGATCGCCCGCGCCATCCGCGACGGTATGCGGGAGGAAGGCCACGCGGTGACGCTGAAGTTTTTGAAGAAGGTCGCCTATGACGAGCTTGAGGCGTACGACATGGTCGGGCTCGGCTCCCCCGTGTGGTACGAGATGCCCCCCAATGTGCGGAGGTTCGTGGAGGAGATGCCGCCCCAGGCGGGGAAACTGGCCTTTTCCTTCTGCACCCATGGGACCATGCCGGATCTGTATTTCCCGCTGGCCGTCCCCCGGCTGATGAACAAGGGCTTTCGGGTCGTGGACTGGAGGGACTGGTACGGCGACTGCACGGTCCAGATCTTCCCAGACCCCTATTACCAGCGGGGCACCCGGACGCGGCGGATCTGGAGGGCGCAAAGGACTGGGGCAGGAAGGTCTGCCAAAGGGCGGAGCGCGTCCGCGGCGGCGAGATGGACCTTCTCCCCCAGGCGCCGGCGCCCAACATGACGCCTATGCACGCGAACGCCGCCATCGACCACCTGGGCGGCTTCCACAACGTACACGACCGCCTGGTCCGGGACCCGGAGAAATGCCTGTATCCCAAGTGCCATATCTGCATGGACAACTGCACGATGGGCTATATCGACCTCGCCGCCCAGCCCCAGAGATACGGCAGCCGCGGCGACGCCTGTGACGACTGCCATGGCTGTACCTATTGCGAGCTGCTGTGCCCGACGGGCGCGATCCATCCTGCCGTGCCCTATGAGGAGGCGGCGCCGGTGGGGCAGGAGCACGGCTCGGCGCTGTTTGAGACGGTGCTCAGTAGGGCGGAGGAAGAGGGAAAGTTCCGCCGCCTGATCCCGGCGGCGGAGGTCGGCACAAAGACGCCCTACTATTCCCGCCACCCCCGGCACCCCCGGAGAAAACAGCTTTCATTTGAGGACGATTGAGATGACCAACGGGGGCCGGCCTTTGGCCCCTGACGTCAAAAGCTCCGAAGTCATTTGACTTCGGAGCTTTTTTGACCCCTTTCGCCATGATCCGCCGGGGGCCCGCGCCCCTCCTTCGTCGCCGCCAGACAGTTCATGCCGCAGGATGAACAGAAAATGACGGAACGATTGCAAAGAAATTTTCGGTTTCATACAATGGCCCCATCAAAGAAAAGGAGGAGCGAGACCCCTATGGAACCGAAAAAGAAACGGAAGACCCCTGTGCTCTCCAAGGTCCTGTACGCCATCGCCGCCGTCTTTCTGGTGATCGCCATCGTGGCCACCGGCGCGTGCAGCTATTTCTCCGGCGTGCTGGACACCTACATCGGAACGGGCGAACCCATCGTGAACACCAAGCCCGGCTCTGAGAACTGGGACACCGACTACTATCCTCTGGACTACAAGAACGCCGAGGCGATCGACGCGGCGGCCAAGGAGACCACCAAGAACATCGCCGCCGAGGGCATCACGTTAATGAAGAACATCAACGGCGCCCTGCCCCTGGCCACTCCCAAGAGCGTCTCCCTGTTCGGCCGTCGCAGCGTGGACACTGTCTGGGGCGGCACCGGCTCCGGCGCGGGCGACGCCAACCAGTGTACTCCCATCGCCGACGCCCTCACCGCCGAGGGCTACAAGGTAAACGAGACCCTGCTGAAGATGTACGCCGACAATTTGGACAAGGTGGAAGTCGGCTTCAACGCCATGGATAAGCTGTCCGCCCAGACCTATTACATCGGCGAGTTCCCCATGAGCTATTACAACTCCAGCGTCACCTCCTCCTATGCCTCCTATAAGGACGCCGCCATCGTGGTGTTTGGCCGGCAGGGCGGCGAGGGCGCCGACCTGGGCACCGACCTGAAGGGCAGCCTCACCTCCGGCCAGACCGCCATGGACTCCTCCGTGGCCGAGACCAAGAACTACGAGGCCGGTCAGCACCAGCTGGAACTGAACTATGAGGAGAAGCAGCTCCTGGCCCACGTGGAGGAGAACTTCGACACCGTCATCGTGGTCATCAACAGCGCCAACGTGATGGAGCTGGGCGACCTTGAGGCCGACGAGAACGTGGACGCCATCGTCTGGATGGCCCTCCCCGGCTCCCGCGGCACCGTGGCCCTGGCTGAGATCCTCTCCGGCAAGACCAACCCCTCCGGCCACACGGTGGACACCTGGCCCGCCGACCTGACCGCCGACCCCACCTTCCCCAACGCCGTGGTCAACGCCTACTCCAACGTGAGCAAGGACAACGCCATGGGCGACTCCTACATGGTGGAGTATGAAGAGGGCATCTACGTGGGCTACCGGTACTATGAGACCGCCGCCGCCGAGGGCTTCATCGACTACGACACCGCCGTGGTCTATCCCTTCGGCTACGGCCTGAGCTACACCACCTTCACCCAGACCATCAAGAGCGCCGAGGCGGCCGACGGCATGATCAACGTCACCGTCACTGTGACCAACACCGGCTCTGTGGCCGGCAAGGACGTGGTGCAGGTCTACTACCACGCCCCCTATAACGGCAGTGTTGAGAAGGCCGAGGTGGTCCTGGCCGCCTACGACAAGACCGACCTGCTGGAACCCGGCGAGAGCAAGGACTACACCGTTTCCTTCCGGGTGGAGGACATGGCCTCCTACGACTACCTGGGCAAGGGCTGCTATGTGCTGGACGCCGGCACCTATACCGTCTCCGTGCGGAAGAACTCCCACGAGCTCTACGGCGAGAACTGCACCTGGGACTACACCGTGGCCGCCGACGTGGTGTTTGACGCCTCCAACCCCCGCCAGGCCGAGATCGACGCCCAGATCGGCGAGTTCGTTAACCGGAGCGACGAGTACAAGAGCAGCCACACCGTGGTGGCCGCCACCAACCGCTTCACCGAGCAGAACGAGCACTTTGTGGCCTATAACGACGCCAAGGCCAACAAGGGCTTCGCCGCCAACTTCACCCGGGCCGACTTCGCCGGCTCCTTCCCCACCGCTCCCACGGCGGACGATTTGAAGGCCAGCGACGCGGTGATCGCCAACCTGGGCAATTATTCTCCCGACTACTATGACAGCGGCGACCAGGCCCCCACCACCGGCGCCAAGAACAACATCAACGTCGTGGCGCTCCGCGGCCTGACCTACGACGACCCCAAGTGGGATCTGCTGCTGGATGAGCTGAGCGTGAAGAACATGACCTCCATCATCTACGCGGGCAACCAGGGCACCGGCGCCCTTCCCGCCATTGGTCTGCCCGGCTCCAGCGCCACCGACGGCCCCGCCGGCCTGAAGCAGTACGGCGGCCTGGGCCTGGGCGCCAGCGGCAACTTCAACTGCTGCGGCACCCTGGTGGCCGCCACCTGGAACGTGGACCTGGCCGAGGCCTACGGCCGGATGGTGGGCAACGAGGCGGCCAGCGCCGGCATCGACGGCTGGTACGCCCCCGGCACCGACACCCACCGCACCCCCTTCTGCGGCCGTAACTTCGAGTACTACTCCGAGGATCCCGTCATCAGCGGCAACACCTGCGCCGGTACCATCCAGGGCGCCACCTCCATGGGCCTGACCTGCTACTTCAAGCACTTCGCCCTCAACGATGTGGAGACCCACCGCTGCGACAACGGCCCCTGCGTGTGGTGCAACGAGCAGGCCATGCGCGAGATCTACCTGAAAGCCTTTGAGATCGCCTTTGAGAAGCCCGTCATCGAGCTGAAGTACCTGAACGAGAACGGCGAGGTCCAGACCAAGACCATGCGCGGCTCCATCGGCGTGATGAGCTCCTTCAACCGCATCGGCAGCGTGTGGAGCGGCGCCTGCGACGAGCTGGTCACCGGCGTGCTCCGCGACGAGTGGGGCTTCCTGGGCACCGTGGTCACCGACTACAACGGCTACGCCTACATGAACGTGGAGGCCGGCGTGTCCAGCGGCAACGACCTGATGCTGGCCAACGAGGCCACCCTGCTCTCCAAGTTCGCCGACACCAACAACCCCAGCACCCAGAAGGTCATGCGTCAGGCCATGAAGGACATCCTCTACACCCACGTGAACAGCGGCACGGTGAACCACCTGTCCGACGCCACCACCATCTCCTATGGCATCGCCCCCTGGCGCATTGCCCTGTACGCCGCCGACGCGGTTCTGGTGGTCCTGGCCGGCGCCCTCATCGCCCTGGGCGTGGTGAAGGCCAAGAAGGCCGCGAAGAAGAACGCAGCCAACTGATCCAAGCAGCAATGCAAAAAAGCAATCACATATCAAAAAAACTGGAGGAACACAAAATGAAGAAACTGTCCAAGATCCTGACCATCGCCCTGGCCCTCGTGATGATCGTCACCCTGCTGTCCGCCTGCGGCGGCAAGAAGGCCGCTCCCGCCGAGGTCTATACCTGCCAGTCCGACTTCGTGGAAGCCGGCTATGAGGGCGACTGCATCAACACCAACGCCCGCGTCCTGGTCCTGAACGCCGACGGCTCCTACACCCTGATCAAGAACTTCTTCGTCAACCAGATCAGCGGCGTGGTCGTGGCCTTCACCACCGACTACTTCACCGGCACCTACACCGCCACCGAGCCCGACGCCGACGGCGTCAAGACCGTCACCCTGAGCGCCCCCACCTCCTGCGTGGAGAACATGAACGGCAGCGCCTCCACCTCCGCCGACTATCCCGACCTGCTGGACGGCTTCGCCGGCGGCGACGTGACCGTGGACGTCAACACCCTGGTGCTGACCATCAACGAGTGATCGTCATCTGATCTGAGTTAAGGTTCAACTTCGGCCGCGGCTGTCTCTTGCGCTGCTTGAGGCAGCCGCGGCCTCTCTTTCCCGAACGCTTGCCCGGGTCCGCGCGCTGTGTTACTATGAGAGGGGAGGGCTCGTCATGATCTCCAACGTGCAAATAATGATCGGCATCGGCGGGGTGGAACTGGCCATTATCATGGTCATGCTGTGCTTCCGCCTGCCCCGCAGAGCGCACTTCGCGCTCAAGGCCGCCGCGCTGGTCCTGCTGCTGGGCTGCTATGTGTTCTTTGCACCCCTGGAGCGCATGAGGTTCTTCATCCATCTGCCCCTGATGATCGTGGCCTTCCTGTTCGCGTGGCTGTGCTATCAGGTGACGGCGGCCGAGGGCCTGTTCATCGCTGTGGCGGGCTATACCATCTCCAACATCGCCAGCCTGGTCAACTCCATCCTCTCCCTCATCGACCCGGAGCGGTTCGCCCACTTCGGGGACGAGGTCACCACCGGCGTGTGGGGGTACGTCCTCATCGTGGTGAGCTACGCGCTCACCTATACGGCGGCCTGGTTCGTGCTCATCCGGCGGATGCGGGGGCTGTCTCTGCTGAAAAACGCCACCGGGCCCATTGTGGCCCTCAGCGCGGTGATGCTGGTGGTCAACCACATCTGGGGACTGACCTTTGAGTGGTACGGGGCGGACTACGCCGGCTCCATGCTGTGCCTGCTGGAGTATATGTGGAACCTGATCTGCTGCGTGTTCTGCCTGTGCATCCAATTCGGCATCTTCCAGATCAGCCAGAAGGAGCGGGAGCTGGAGGTGGCCCGGAAGCTCATCGCCCAGAAGGAGCAGCAGTACCACGTGAGCAAGGAGACTATGGATGCCATCCGCCGCAAGAGCCACAACCTGAAGTACGAGCTGTCCGCCCTCAGCGCGGGGCAGGGCCAGCAGGAGCACATCGACGAGGCCATGGCCCTGGTGGACAGCTTCGACGCCAACATCCAGACCGGCAGCGACACCCTGGACGTGATCTTCACCGAGAAGAATCTCTACTGCCGGCAGTTCCAGATCTCCTTCGTGTGCATGATCGACGGCGGCAGGCTGGACTTCATGGAGGCCACCGACCAGTACGTGCTGTTCGGCAACATGATCGACAACGCCGTCAACGCGGTGCGGGGGCTGGAGGACCCGGCCCGCCGGTCCATCTATCTCAACGTCCACGCGGAGAAGGGGTTTCTGCTCATCCGCATGGAGAATCCCTTTGACGGGGAGCTGCGCTTCAAAAACGGCCTGCCTCTCACCACCAGCGGCGACGAGGAGAACCACGGCTTCGGCATGACCAGCATCCGGCTCATCGTGGAAAAATACGGTGGAAGTGTCAATACCAGGGCGGAAAACCACGTTTTTTACCTCAATATCCTGTTCCCGCTGGAGTGAAACCGGCGGAAACGCCGGAAAATCCCTTGCGCAAAGCCGAATCATTTGGTATAATAATGCCTGCCTAACGGTCGAAGGGCCGCGCGGCAGGCGTTTTTGCCCCATTCTGGCGGGAGAGGAGGCGGTGTCCGGTGTGGAGAGTGGCCGTGGTGGACGATCAGGCGTCCGTCAGGACCCAGATGGAGTCCTATTTTGAGCGGTATCAACAGGAGCAGGGAGAGCGGTTCCAGATCTCCGCCTTCCAGGACGCCGCCCAGTTCCTGGACCGGTATCAGCCGGAGTACGACCTGGTGCTGATGGACATCGACATGCCCGGCATGGACGGCCTCACCGCCGCCCACCGGCTGCGGAAGCTGGACCCCAGCGTGGTGCTGATCTTCGTCACCAATCTGGCCCAGTACGCCATCAACGGCTATGAGGTCAGCGCGGTGGACTTTGTGGTCAAGCCGGTGAGCTACGCCAAATTCGCCTTCAAGCTGGAGCGGGCGTTAAAGCTGGCCCTGCCCAAGGACCGGCCCATGGTCCTCATCAAGACGGAGGAGGGCACAGTGGCCATCCAGCGGGGGGACATCACCTATGTGGAGGTCCAGGGCCACAACCTGTTCTACCACACCGGGGATGAGACCTACCGGGTGCGGGGCAGTTTGAAGCAGGCGGAGGAGGAGTTCGGCGAGATGCCGTTCTTCACCTGCAACAAGTGCTACATCGTGAACCTGGCCTTTGTGGACGCGGTCCGGGAGAACGTGGCCGTGGTGGCCGGGGACGAGATCGTGGTGAGCCGGCCCAAGAAAAAGGCGTTCATGGAGGCGCTGGCGGCCTACTATAACCGCGCCGCGTCCTGATCGAACATAGAACAAAACAGCGCCCGCCCGGAACAAAATGTTCCGGGCGGGCGTTTTGCCGCTGTGGAGGAGAGGAGAGCGGCGGGAAGTCTTACTTGAAGAACACCAGCAGGGAGTTGTACAGGTCGACGATCCAGCTGTTGTACATATGGGCGCCGTCCCGCAGGACCACCCAGGCGAAGTTTTCGCCGTCGGTGAATTTGCCGCCCATCTCGGCCAGGACCTGGTCCTTGAAGGTCTGGTGGTTCTCCAGGGCGAAATCGCCCCGGCCGTTGCCGTTGTACCAGTAGTTGATGGGATAGTCCTTGAAGTCGCCCTCCAGGGCGGCCTTGAACTGGTCGAACTCGGCCCAGATGCCGGAGAAGCAGCCGAAATAAGAGATCATGTCGCTGTTCTCCATCAGGCCGGCGCGGGCCACCGTCATGGAGCCCCGGGACAGGCCGGCCATGGCCCGGTGGTCGCGGGTGGCGATCAGGTTGGCCTCGGACACGTCCTTGCCAGCGTAGGTGGGATAGGCGGCCTCCACGGCGGGGATGATGTTGTTGCGCAGCTCCTGGCCGAAATAGACGGGCCAGACGTTCTGCTCGTTGTCCACCTCGCCGCCGTCCTCGGCGGTGTCAGGTGCCAGGAAGCTGTCCTTCCGCTCCTCGCCCAGGGCCTTCATCTGGTCGTTGGTGATCTCATAGCCCTCCACACGGGAGTAGTAGCAGGGGGTGACCACGATGACGGGGTCGCACAGGCCGTCCTTGATCATGTTGTCCAGCACGTTGCGGGTCTGCTCGCCCCACTGGACCAGCCAGAACTCCTCCATGGGGCCGTCGGCGTCGCCCTCGGTGCCGTGGAGCAGATAGAGGACGTTGTACTGCTTGCTCTCGTCGTAGCCGTAGGGCAGGTAGATGTTCAGGGTCTTGGTCAGCGTCTCGTCCACGCCGAAGATGTCGTTCACGGCGTAGGCCGGGGTCTCGTACTCCAGGGAGACCACGGTGCCCTGCTGGTCGCAGGGGGTGGATTTCAGCTGGTCGATGGCGTTGTTGGCCTTGCCGAAGTCCACGTCGTACTCGGCGGCGGGGGCCTTGGAGGACTCGCCGCCGGAAGGGGCCTTGGAGGGCTGGCCCGCGGCGGGGCCGCCGCAGGCGGAGAGGACCATGACCAGGGCCAGGGCCGCGCAGAGGGCGGACAGGAGTTTCTTTTTCATAAATGGTTCCCCTTTCGATCGTTTAATCAACTTGCGTTATTTGAAGAACACCAGCAGGGAGTTATACAGATCCACGATCCAGCTGCCGTAGCTGTGGGTGCCGTCCCGCATATTGATCCAGGCGAAGTTCTCGCCGTCGGTGAGGCGGCCGCTCATGGCCTCCAGAGCGCCGTGGGCGAACTCGTCGTGCTCATCCACGGAGATGTCACCCTTGCCGTTGCCGTTGAACCAGAAGGCGATGGGGTAGTCCTTGAACTGGTCGCTGTTCACGGCGGCCAGGAACTCGTCCAGGTCGGTCTTGGCGCCGGAGTAGGAGCCGAAATAGGAGAAGATGTCGAGGTTCTGCATGATGGCGGAGTGGATGGTGGTGATGGAGCCCATGGAGAACCCGGCGAAGGCCCGGTGGTCACGGGTGGCGATCAGGTTGGCCTCGGACACGTCCTTTTTGGCGTAGGTGGGGTAGACGGCCTCCACCGCGGGGACGACGTTGTTGCGCAGCTCCTTGGCGAACACGGAGGTCAATTCCTCATTCATCTCCCCCTCGCCGGTGAAGCCCTCCACGTTGTAGGAAGGGCAGACGATGAGGACGGGGTCGCACACGCCGTCCTGGATCATGTGGTCCAGCACGTTGCAGGTGATCTGGCCGAAGCGCTGATCCACCAGCCAGTAGTCCTCGTTCTCGCCGCCGCCGTGCATGAGGTAGACGATGTTGTAGTCCTTGGACTCATCGTAGCCGTAGGGGAGATAGATGTTCACCTTCTTGGTCAGGGTGACCGACTCGTCGTAGGCGTAGGCGGGGGTCTCGTACTCCAGGGAAACCAAGGTGCCCTGCTGGTCACAGGGCTGCTTCAGATCGTCGATGGCCTTGGTGTTGGTCTTGAAATCCTGGGTGTACTGCGGGGCGGCCGCGGTAGGCTGGACGGAAGGGGCCTGAGTGGGTTGCCCCCCGGTGGACCCGCCGCAGGCGGAGAGGGCTATGATCAGGGCGATCGCCCCGCTCAGAAGGGGCAAAAGACGTTTGTGGAGCTTCATGCTGAGATTCCTCCTTTTTCAGTGTGGTGCTGACGCCATCATACCGATTTCAGGCGGCCGCCTCAAGGTGAACGTCACAAACTGTTTTTCATGCGTCACGTTCTGTTTTTTGTAGCGAAAAGGGGGAAAGCGAGGGAAAATCCTTTCCGCAAATCGCGCCGGGAAACCGACAGTTCGTGCCGGAGGCCTGGACTTGCGGGCGGGGGCGGGTTATGCTGTGAACAACGGAAGGGGGAGCTGCCCCGTCCTGTCCGCCGGAGCGGCTCCCGGCGGTATGATCGCCAAAACCGCGCTTTGCGTGCGTTTCTTCTCCTACTTTTCCAAACGGCGGAGGCCGGGTCGTATGACCCGGCCTCTGCCGTTTCTGGCAATCCTTCATAAGCAATGGACGTCTTTTCTTTGTATCGGCAGTTCAAATTCTGCCCTGCCCTTGACAGAATATATATTTTTGTATATACTAATCACAGAGGTGATGATCATGGAGACCGCAAAGGTATTTGTCAACGGCGGCAGCCAGGCGGTGCGCCTGCCCAAGAACTGCCGGTTCCAGGAGGACGAGGTGCTGGTCAACCGGATCGGCGGCGTTGTCCTTCTCATGCCGAAGAGCGACCCATGGAAGGCCATGATGGACAGTCTGGATCTGTTTACCGAGGATTTTTTGGCTGACGGGATAGAGGATCTGCCCGCACAGGAGAGGGATTCGCTGTGAAGTATATGCTGGACACCAACATCATCGTGTACGCGAAGAACAGGCGGCCGGAGAGCGTCCTGGCCCGGCTGAGGCAGTGCCGTCCGGAGGACGTCTGTATCTCCGCTGTCACGATGGCGGAATTGGAATACGGCGTGTGCAAAAGCTCCCGGTCGGAACAGAACCGATTGGCGCTGATGATGTTTCTGTCCGGGATCAAGGTCCTGCCCTTTGACAGCGAGGCTGCCAGAGAGTACGGCGACATCCGGGAGGACTTGTCCAGGAAGGGTACGATCATTGGCGGAAACGATCTGCTGATTGCCGCCCACGCCAGGGCCGAGGGACTGATCCTTGTGACCAACAACGCGCGGGAGTTTGAGCGTGTGGAGGGGCTGCGGGTAGAGAACTGGGTGTGAATCGGTGGCCAATGAGCCGTCATAGCATCAAAAAAGCATCAACCGCAGAGGAATGACGTCGTTGCCTTCCCGCAATCGCCCGAACCGGGCGGAAATCTTCCCGCTCCAGGATTTTTCCAACAGCCACTCCAAAACCGAGCGCCGAGGGGCGGTGCTGCCGGTGGCGGGCGTCCACCGCACGACCGAGCCGGAAGGCGAGACCGGATCCTTCTGCCCCTGCCGCGTCAGAGCAAGCTGCATATCGCTTGCTCCGGTGCTTTGCGCCAGAGCGCACTCATTCCACTGCTCCTCCTTTCCCCCACAAAGCCAAAGGGCGGCTTTGCGGGGGCTCCATTTCGGTACTTTTTCGGCGGGATGGTTTCCGGGAGACCGAGTCTGATGCCCGAATGAGGCTCAAATCGTGCTGTCCGGCGTCAACGATCCCACCCTGTTCCGTCGGGTACAGCACCAAAATAGCATCAAAGTTTCGCTCCCCAGGCCGGCGGTTGTGCCAGCTTGGGGAGCTTCTTCTTTGATTATGTGTCTCAATTTTTGGACTGCGGGTCATCCATATCTGTTTTAGGCAGGGGTGTTTTTGCAGGCTCACAGCTCAAATCCCGCCGTGATCCCGGCCAGGCGGGAGGTGTCCCTTTTGACGTAGTAGAGTTCTGTGATCTCCGAGGTGGAGTGACCCAGGAGATCTGCCACTTGGCGTGGGGAGAGGGCTTTGATGGTGCCGTCGGGCTGTTTGACTCCGTTCACCAGGTTGGTTGCGAAGGTGTGCCGCAGGCTGTGCAGACCCTTTTGCTCGATTCCAGCGGCCTCAAGGATTCGGTAGTAGCGTTTGCGGAAGTTCACTGGCTTGGTATAGCCGCCCTGCTCGTCGGAAATCAGGGGAGTGTCCTCCCCAAAGTACCGCTCCGCTCTCAGGTCCAGAATGGCATCCACAGCGGATTGGTTCAGTGGCACGTCCCGCTTGCTGGAGGCGGTTTTGAGCTTGCCCACCGTCATCTCCATCCCGCCGGTAGTTTCCGTGCCGTTGCGCTTGGCAATCTCTTTCACGCCCCGCTGGAGGTGGATCACCCGGCGGTCCAAGTCGATGTCGCTGTTCAGCAGTCCCAGCACCTCGCAGGTGCGTAGCCCAGTGTTCAGCATCAGGACGTAGGCGGCCGATTGCTGGTAGATTCGTTTACCGTTGCTCCATTGCCGCACAGCTTCAGCCTTGAACTTTGTGATTTCCTCTGGGCTGAACGAGGTGACCGTTTCGAAGGTGGGCAGACTCTCTTTCCCCTGGGCCGCCAGAATTTACCCTCTTAATCATTGGTACCGCCAGCATGGGGTTCTTAGAGATGAATTCCTGCTGGGTAAGGTATCGGAAGTAGTCCGTCAGGAGGTTGTGGACTTTCTTTACGGTGGTGTAGGCGAGGCCGGCGGTCATCCAGCCACCTCCCACGCCGCGCAGAAACCACCAACGGTGCGGGTTTGCAGGGAGACCGACCACCTGTCACAGCACACGGGGCTGAAAACCGACCACCTTTTGCGAGTTCTCCGACCCGCGTTGCGGGGCGCTGTGGACCGCGCGAGGGGGCAATAGACCCCCGCGCTTTAACCTGCTGCACTTTTTTCGCCCCTCTGCCTTGCCCTTGTTTGGTGAAAACGCCGGAGGAAATCGGAGTGCGAGTGGCCTCGAAAAACGGGCGAGTTTCGGGGCGAATCGCTGGGGGTGGGCACGGGTGCCACCCCACCGGCAGGCGGGCCTCAAATCGGCTCAACGGGGCAAACAGGGGGTGAAGCGGTGCGGGGTTGCCCTGCGCTTTTTATCAGCAGAGAGTAGATTATGCTGGGTGCAGATCGGCGGCGGAGTCTTTTCCTTGTTCCATGAGTATTGTTCGATCATGATCCTGAAATACTGCTTGGATAAGCTTCCCATCGCCGGATGACAGCGGCGGCCCCGCT
>CANQKJ010000006.1 GCA_947624465.1 uncultured Oscillospiraceae bacterium | reverse complement strand
GGCCGCCAGTTTTTCTTCCACCTGCCAGCCTTTGCTGTCCGCAGACAGCAAAGCGAGAGCGGCGAAAGCCGCCAGACCAGCAACAGATACCTCGTGCTGGATCTGCCGGCCCTCCATCTGTTGGAGGGCCCCCCTCCCACAGTTGCGGACGAACAATACTCATGGGAACAAAGAAAAGGCTCCGTCGCCGATCTGCTCCCCGCGTAATCCATCCTCTGCCGATAAAAAGCGCAAGGCCAGCCCCCATCCGCTTCACCCCCTGTTTGCCCCGTTGAGCCGATTTGAGGCCCGTCTGTCAGTGGGGTGGCATCTGTGCCCATCCCCGACGATCTGCCCCGAAACTCGCCCGCTTTTCAAGGCTGTCCTCGCCCCGATTTCCTCCGGCGTTTTCACCAAATGAGAGCAATGCAGAGGGGACGAAAGAGGTGCAGGATAAAAGCAGGTGGTCGCTTTGGCGCCCGCCTGCCGCTCAACAGCGCCCCGCAACGCGGGTCGGGGAACTTGCAAGAGGTGGTCGGTTTTCAGCCCTCTGTGCTGTGCCAGGTGGTCGGTCACCCCGCAAACCCGCGCCGCCCGCAGGTTTGCGCACAGCGTAGAAGATGGTCGGTTCCAAAGAGTCAAGATAAATCGATACCCTTGTGTCCTCTGCCTCAATCTGCATTCCTGTTGTTTTCATTCAACATCCTTAGCAACTCTCTCGCCAGCTCCGGACTGCACAACCGCATAGAACCATTGCCGCCACGCTCAAAGCCAAGAAAATTGATCCCTCCGTACCACAGTGTCTGCCGGTCGATCACAGCGAGCCGTTGATACTGTTTAGGGACGCGGCGCACCAGTACGCCCCGCTCCTCCAACAGGGATGCTGCCGCCCGGACCTTCCGCTCTGTCTCTGGCTTGAAGCAGCTCTCATCCCCCGTGACAACCTGGACCTCAATGCCTTGAGGCAGCCAAGAGAGGAAACGCTTCACTTGGCCCACCTGTAAGTAGGGACTGACCACCACAATACTTTTCTCCGCCTGCTGTGCGTCCTCCGCGAAGGCGGGCAAATAATCCTCCTGGCTGAAGATCCGGTTGCCCTCCACCGGCCTGTCCGCATCTCCGCGGACGCTGTAGCCGATGGCGGCGTATCCCGAGAGCCGCCTCTGATACATCCGCTCCAGCATAGGGACCCGCAGGTCCACATAGTCGTAGATAAGCACTTCCCGTTTCCCGGCGTACTCCCGGTGGAGCCGACCAGCGTACTGGGCCAGAGTGCCCTTCCAGGAGATGGGCATGGTCAACATCAGCGTATCCAGCCTGGGCAGGTCGAAGCCCTCTCCCACATATCGTCCGGTGGCCACCAGGACCAGCGGCTCCTCCGGCGGGATCTGCGCCAGTTCTGCCAGCAGTTCCCGCTTCTCCCTGGCGGTGCCGTGTCCTGACAGCAGCACTACCCGTCTTCCCTGTTCCGCGAGCATTGCGTGGAGCAGCTTCGCGTGGTCGTACCGCTCCGTCAGTACCAGTGGCGTCCGCCCAGCGGCCACAGCCGCTGTCACGTCCGCAACGATCTGCGCGTTCCGCGCCTTATCCGTCTGCATCGCCCGGTAGGCGTCGGTGATGGTCCACGGTTTATCTTCTGTCAAAGGCCGGGCAAATGTGGTGAATCGTGGGACTACCGCATGGGAAAAGCTCCGCTTCTCTGCCTGTACCTTGGCGTCTACCTGATATCGAATCGGCCCACACTGGAGATAGATGATGGGATGGTGTCCATCCTTCCTGGTGGGCGTGGCCGTCAGGCCATAGACATACCGGGCGTTCACCTCTTTCAGAATGCGCTCGAAACTCACTGCGGACACATGGTGGCACTCGTCCGCGATGACCATGCCGTAGTCCTTGACCAACTCCCGCACCTCGCCGCCTGAAATCAGGGACTGCATGATGGCCACGTCCACAAACCCTTCCAGGCTGTTTTTCGTTCCACCCAACTGTCCGATAACGGATCGCTGCCGTTTCCTGCCGCGTTTTTTGGGCAATTCGGGCAACGCCTCGTCAATGGCGAGGAACTGTGCCAGCGCCCGCTTCCACTGGTCCAGCAGGGATTGAGTATGGACCAGGATCAGCGTGTTGACTTTTCGCTGGGCAATCAGATAGGCGGCCACCACGGTCTTGCCGAACGCAGTGGTGGCAGAGAGCACACCCGTGTCGTGTCCCAACAATGCGTCCGCCGCCGGCTGTTGATCCTCCCGCAATTCACCTAAGAAACGGGCGTGCAGGGGTTTCCCGGAAAAAGTCCTGTCCGTGATCTCAGAGGAAACGCCGATTCCCTCCAGCAGTTCCAGTAGCTTAGACTCACAGCCTCGCGGCAGTGCCAGGTAGCCGTTCCGCTCCTCCGCCGTACTCACGATCCGGGGCTTATTGTAAACTGGCAGACGCATGGCCTGTGCCCGATAGAACTCGGGGTTCTGAAAGGCGGCCAGCCGCATGAGGCGATTCCGGACCCGTGGAGAAAAACCTGGCAACGGAAGAAACAGCATATTTGCCCTCGTGATCTGCTGAACGCCGCAGAAATCCATGGCGGTTATCGGCCTCCGTTTGCGTTTCTCCCAAGGTTTGAGCGCCGGTTCCGCCTCGCTCTCATACAACTCACCCAGCACCGCATCCCTGCTGTGGATCCGAAGCAGGTTGTCCAACGATTGGGCAGTCATCTTTTCCATCCCCGCCAGATATGCCCACTGATCGGGATAGGGGGAACACGCATCATCCACAAACACGCTGTTTCCGCTCTTGCGCGCCAGTCCCTGGAGCGGAAGCGCGATCAGATTGCCAAAGCCGCCTTTGGGCAGGGTGTCCTGGCAGGGAAACATTCTGTCATACGCTTCGAGCTTCAGTTTCCCATCCCGCTCCATGGCCGCCGTCAACAGTAGGGCCCCTAACTTTCGGGCCGTCGCGCATGAAATCGGCTCCGCGAAAAGTATCCAGAGATGGGCGCCCTCTCCGCTCCGAGAGCGCTCCACACCGCAAGGTACGGACCACTCTTGGCAAACACTTCGCAAAGACGACACACTCTCCTGCCAACCCGCGTCATCCAGATCGATTGCCAAGAACCAACAGGTTTCATCCTCCAGGATGGGATAGATGCCTGCCACATCCCTGCCATATCCGTCTCTGCCGCTGAGATGGTCATAGATCGCTTTGTCACTGAGCGGTACCAAGACCCGCTGATCGCACTGTGCGCAGGAAGCACGTGGCTTGGGGCACACGCCCTCCTTCCACTCGTTGGCGCATACAGGGGAATAACCGCTCTTTCCGCTTTTGACGCTATACCACCGCCGGGCATAGGCGTCCTCCCGCCCCCGGAAGATGGAGCGAAACAGCCGAACCTTGTCATCCGTCCCGCTGCGCTGATCGATACCGGGGACGGCGGAGGTCAGGACATTACCCGCCGCCTCTGATGTCATAGGCTGTGCGGCAGGCAAATGCCCCCTGCCAGCCAGCCCCAGCTTTTCCCGGAGTTCACGGTTCTCTTTTTCCAGTTCCAAGACGCGCTGTTGCAGCTCTCTGCATCGGGATTCCCAGTCCACACTCCGTCACCTCAATTCCAAGCGAATTGTAGCATGGAGTATAGCTTTTTTCAATCCAACGGCAGCATATTCAAGCGCACCGACGGCCGCCGGACGGTATCGTTTTGTGTCTTAGCTTTTGCAATTATAGCAATGCGCCGCATAAATTGATTGATTTCTTACCTGGAATCATGATATACTGCAGACACAGACCGGGGGTGGCCGCAGTGGATTATACTCTGATGCACAAAGAGATCCCAGTAATCGAAATGACACTGGATGAGGCGACCGGAGCGATACAAAGGGTGGGCGCTGCCTTCCGCTTGGAACACCTCCCCGTTGGGATCTCAGTAAAAAAAGGCAGCATCGCAGATCGAGCCGCCCTAAATACATGGTGGATCGACCGCTCCATCCCTGCCAGCCGTTCTGGTGTTCAAAGAGCGCTGGAAGTATTAAAACTGGATAATACACAAATGCTGCTCACCAGGTGTTTCGGCCTAAGCCTTTCGGATCAGTATTGGGTCAAGCCGAAAGGCAGCGGCCTTCAATGGAAACAGGTCAACTTTTTCACCAACCCGTTCTCAGAAGACATCGGTGACGTTCTATTGGGAAAAGCGGCAAGGATGGATGGTTTTGACTTCCGCTCTCCTGATAACACCTCCGATGGATTTCTGAAAAAGAGGTGGAAAATCGTTAACGGAAAGCGATGCCTCTTAAAAGCGGGAAGCGCGCCATATATGCAGCAGCCGTTTAATGAAGTGATCGCGTCGGCTGTGGCCCGGCGGCTTGGGATCCCCCATGTCCCCTACACGCTGATATGGGACGAAGATATACCTTACAGTGTCTGCGAAGATTTTATTACGCCCGATACAGAGTTGGTCAGCGCCTGGCGGGTCATGCAGACGATGAAACGAGATAACAGCACCTCTCTCTACCGGCATTATGTGAACTGCTGTAACGCGCTGGGCATCCCGGATATAGTCCACAGCCTTGACCAGATGATCACGCTGGATTATTTGATCGCAAATGAGGATCGTCACCAAAACAACTTTGGGTTGGTTCGGGATGCAAACACACTGGAATGGCTGGGCGCCGCCCCGATTTTTGACAGCGGCTCATCCCTTGGTTACGATAAGCTCTCCAGCGCGATCCTTGCCGGCAAAGGAGTGGAGTGCAAACCTTTCAAGCGTATCCATGAGGAACAGTTAAAACTGGTGACCTCTTTTGACTGGGTCGATCCCGACTGTCTGTATGGACTTGAGGATGAAATACGCGGCATACTCGATCAGGCGGGCGAGTATATGGAACCGGCCAGAACAGCCGCCATTTGTACTTCAACCGGCTTACGTGCCAAGCGTTTGATAGAACTTGCGCATGAGCAGGCATATCAAATTGACAACCGATCACAAGATCTGGAACTCGATATTGCCGCAGACTATGGCATGAAATTGGATATGTAATTTCAATGCAAGTCATATTCTCCGTCACTTTCTTGAGAAGTATGTTTCCCAGCGCCGTTTCTAAAATTGTGTCAATTTGACAGCTCTGCCTGACACCCCTGGCTGTTTCCAGCCAGGGGTGGTATTATATGTCGCTACGAGAAAAGGCCCCTGTAAGCCGATTTGAGGCCCGCCTGCCAGTGGGATGGCATCCGTGCCCATCCCACTGGATTTCACAAAAATGTGCCCCCGGTTTCAGGGCAGGGCAGAGGGGGCGGCCAGGGCAAAAAATTCCCGTTTCGGGAATGACAAGTTTCGCGTTCGTGTCACGGCTGGCGGGCCTTGCCCGCCGCCGCGCCCCGACGCAGTAGCGGGCAAGCCCGCACCCCTTTCCGCCGCGAGCACTTCTGCGGAAGTGCTGTTACCGCCTCCGGCGGCGCGGCTTCAAAGGGGGACCAGTCCCCCTTTGAGGAACCCCCTGCTCTCCGAGGGGGACGAAAGATTCTGGCAGGTGATCAACTGTGTCTAAATCCGAATACATCCACCTGCGGGTGGCTCCCTGGGAAAAGGAACAGATCGAGCGACGGGCTAAGAGGGCGGGGAAGACCACCAGCGAGTTCGTCCGCAAAGCCGCCCTGGACCAGACCGTCATCGAGACCGCGCCGCTCCGTGAACTCACCACCGAGCTGCGTCGTCAGGGGAACAACCTCAACCAGTTGGTGGTGCTGGCGAGACAAAGACGGATCTCCTTCGTGGATCTCAAACCCTTCCTGGAGGTGTATCGACAGACATGGCAAGCGTTAAATTCATTGCTGTCTCGCGGGGCCTGAAGGGTATCCTGGACTACGTCACCAACCGGGAAAAGACGGTGGACAGTTTGATCTCCGGCGTGAACTGCGTGGCGGAAACAGCGCTCGATGAGTTCGAGGCGGTGAAAAAACTCTTCGACAAGACCGACGGCCGCGCCTACTACCACATCGTCCAGTCCTTCTCTCCCGACGACCCCCTGGACTTCGAGACGGCTCACGAGATCGGCGTGAAGCTGGCGGAGTACTTCAAGGGCTATCAATGTCTCGTCGCCACCCATATGAACACCGCTCACATCCACAACCACATCATCCTGAACTCGGTGAACTTCGAGAATGGGAAGAAGTATCATCAGAGCGCCAGAGAGATGCAGATGGTCAAGGAGTACTCCAATCAGTTGTGTCTGAAGTATGGATTGTCCGTCACCGAGACGAAGGCGGACCGCAGGCGCATCCCAAAGTGGAAAAAGGATCTCCGCTTCGTAATCCGCGAGGCGATGAAGCAGACCAGGACGCGGGAGGAATTCATCGAGACGATGAACGCCTGGGGCTATGGTGTGAAGTGGGAGCCCAATCAAAAATATATCACCTATACCACGCCGGAAAACTTCCGCTGCCGGGACAACAAGCTGTTCGATGACACGCTGCTCCGGGAAAACATGGAGAACTACTTCGAGATGGGCGGGTGTGATTATCTGGAGGACCGTCGATATTATGACCCGGAGATCACCGTCGACGATATCGTCTCAGAGATCGCGTCCATCCTGGACGCGCTGGCTATCGGGGACAATGATCGCTTCCATCTGGAGACGATCCACCACAGCGACAAAGAGGTGGAGAAGCTGCTGGCCATGGGGCACAAGCTGGAACACGCCCAGTACATGGTGGATGACGATGAGGAATACGAGCAGCAGCATGGATTCGGAATGACGATGATGTGGTAAAAAACTCTGGCAGACGGAGATTTCAACTGTTAATAAAGTGATAACTCCGCTGAAAAGCTCTGGCTATTCCCTCTGATTGTTGGTAGTGTTTGCGTTGCGAAAGCGCCAAAACAATACCAGAAGGAGGCCACTCTTATGAAAATCCGTATCAGAAATCTGCTGCTCGTACTGGCCGGCGTCCTCGCCGGGGTAACGCTCACCAGCGGTGCCCAGGCCGCCGCCGCACGGCTCACCGCCACCCGGAGCAACTGCGCCGTCTACATCGACGGCCAGCGGACGGAACTCACCGCCTATATGATCAACGACGAGAACTACGTCCGGCTCCGGGACATCGGGGCCAAGGTTGGGTTCAATGTCTACTGGGACGGCACGGTCCAGATCGAAACGGACAAGCCCTACACCGGCGTGGCGCCGGTCAGTCAGAAAGGAGAGGCCGCAAAACCGCAAGGTACCGTGACTCTGCCGTCGGACGGCAGCCAGTACGTTCCAAAAGCGGGCGACGTGATCCCGTGTGACGATGGTACCCTCTACACCATCAAGGACGTGAGCCGCTGGGACGCCAATATGTTCGCAGAGGGGCCGTTGCCCCCTCTGCCCACGCCGACCTGTGACTGGTCCAGCTTCCCCAGCGTGGACCTGCCTGCGCCTGAAGCACGGCACTTTGCCCGCTCTAACGCGGACTACCTCTTCGTCCGCAATCTCTATGAGACCCGCCGGATGCAGTACACGCTGATGAATCTCGCGGGAACAAACCCTGAGACCAGCAGCGGGGGCAAACTGCGCTACGGCTCCAAAGGCACTCCCTACGTCCGCATCAGCTTGACCATCCCGGACGACGCCGGTGCCTGGTCCTTCTGGCCGTGGCGGGACAGCGAACTGACCAAGCTGTTCAACTCCTGCCCACCAGGGACATACTCGGTGGAAGCGTGGGATCTGTACAAGGATGGGGTGTATAACCACACCGAGTACCAGGTCTATGTGACCTGACCTCGCAAGAAATCGGGAGCCGCTCCATCCGTGAAATGGAGCGGTTCGCCTTTTGGAAAATGAGTTTTCTACGCATATAGAAACCGCTTTTGAGGGGGGGTAAGGTAACTATACAGGGCCCTGCCGTTTCGCGGTTTTGAGCCTTAGAGGATCAAGGGCTGCGAAGCACCGAAATGCGTAGAAAGCAGGGACCCCATGTCACGCTTGTAAGTCCGTTTTTCAAGGCGGTAAGGTAAATACACAGTCCCCTCCCGTTTCACGGTTTTGGGCCTTAGAAAATCAAGGACTGTGGAACCCTAAAGCGTGACACTGCGGCCCCAGGCAATGAAAAATGGCACATCGTCATCCACAAACAAATGATAACAGTTTACTAACTCTGCGTTTTACCCCTGGCTATTCCCGGCCAGGGGTGGTATTGTGTGTCGCTGAAGGAGGCGACCGCTATGCCAGAATACCTGAGAGCCCTGCACGAACGGTTCACCACAGTGTCACCCGAAGCGATGAGGATACAGCGTAAGCGAGACAGAATCCTCACGAAACTACGCAGACAACTGGGTAAAAGCCAACGGGTCTTGCTGCTCCACCTGCTGGACTTGGAGGACGACCTGCGAGACCAGACCTCCCTGGACAGCTTCCTCTCTGGCATCCGTCTGGCAAGAGGGATCGAGCAGGAACTGAGTGAGATTCCGCCCTATTCCTTCGACGATGAAAATGCGGAACACGCAAAGCAAAAGGCAGGTGAAGCATCATGCAAAAGAAACTCCTGACCAACGGCAACGTATTCAAGCGCACCGACGGACGCTGGAACGGCGTGGTCTGGTATCTTGATGAGCAAGGAGAGCGCAAGCGCAAATCCTTCTGCGGAACCTCCAAGCCGGAAGTCAAAGCCAAGATCACCGAGTACATCGCGGACTTCAAACAGCGAATCGCCGCATCGGACGAGTCCAAGGCAAAACTAGAGGACAGCATGAAAAACTGGCTCCAGGTGTTCAAATTCCCCTCGGTGGAGCGTACCACCTATGACCGCCTGGAATGGACCGCCAGCCATCTGATTTACCCTCTGCTGGGGGACAAGGTAGTGGGCGACGTCACCTCGGCGGACGTGAAAGCGACGCTCAATCACTGGATGGCCAAAGGCTTCGCCTACACTACCGTGAAAAAGGTCCACAATCTCCTCACCGATTACTTCCGCTACCTCACCCAGCAGGAACTCATCACGAAGAACCCTATGCCAGCGGCCCCCATGATCAAGCGGGCGAACTTCCTCGCCGCCCAAGGCAAGGAGAATCTGCCGACCTTCGAAACGGTCACAACCTTCTCCCCCTCTGAAATCGAGCGGTTCAAAGCTGAAGCTGTGCGGAAGTGGAGCAACGGCAAACGCATTTATCAGCAATCCGCCGCCTACATCCTGATGCTGAACACCGGCCTCCGCACCTGTGAGGTGCTGGGACTGCTGAACAGCGACATCGATCTGGAGCGGAGAGTCATCCACCTTCAACGGGGCGTGAAAGAAATCGCCAAGCGCAACGGCACCGATGCCGCTGGTGGCATGGAGATGAAGGTGGGCAAACTCAAGACCGCCTCCAGCAAACGGGACGTGCCCTTGAACCAAGCGGCAGTCAACGCCATCTTGGAGCTGAGAGCAGAACGGTACTTCGGAGAGAACGCACCGTTGATTTCAGACGAGCAGGGGAACTACACCAAGCCAGTGAACTTCCGCAAGCGGTACTATCGAATCCTGGAGGCAGCCGGAATCGAGCAGAAAGGTCTGCACAGCCTTCGACACACCTTCGCCACCAACCTGGTGAATGGAGTCAAACAGCCCGACGGTTCCATGAAAGCCCTATCACCCCGCCAGGTGGCGGACCTCTTGGGCCACTCCACCTCTGAGATTACCGAACTCTACTATGTGCGTAAAGATACCGCTCGTCTGGCCGGAATCACGGCGGGGTTTGAGCTGTGAGCCGTGCAAAAACACCCCTGCCTAAAACAGTCACGCCATTTGACAGCCCAAAAATTGAGACACATGATCAAAGAAGAAGCTCCCCAAGCTGGCACAGCCGCCGGCCTGGGGAGCGAAACTTTGATGCTATTTTGGTGCTGTACCCGACGGAACAGGGCGGGATCGTTGACGCCAGACAGCACGATTTGAGCGTCATTCGGGCATCAGACTCGGTCTCCCAAAAACCATCCCGCCGAAATAGTACCGAAAAAGCTCCGAAGTCATGTGACTTCGGAGCTTTTAGTGGCAGGGGCAGAAGGATTCGAATTGCAAGATACACATTTTACCTGATATCTGTTCGTGCCGCCAAATGCCTGGCCCGTTGAAAATAGCGCACTCACAAACAATCCGTATTTTGTCTTGTGTCAAGTGGTGTTGGCCGATCCTGTCGCGGTAAGGGTACAAATAAGGGTCAGACAACCACCTAAAGCCATTCTTTTCTGCACATCTCTGTTGTACAGGCCAAAGCTGCCTTTACGATGCAAACGCGGGGCGGATATCAGACAGCGGCAGGCCCAGCTTGGCCGCCCGCTCCCGCTCATAGGTCACTCGCGTGACTTCTTCCACAAACTGCCGCTCTTTGGGAGTAGCAGAGTAGTAATGGATCCTGAATTTCTCGCAGATGTCAAACAGCAAATCTGTATAGGCTATATTTTCTTCTGTCGGCAATGCGAAATAACCTCCGGCCTGCTCCGCCAAATCATCAATGGCAACCTGTCCGCTCGTAATGCGTTCCATGTCTATTCCTCCTCTGATAAATACTTGGAGAACAGGGCCCATGCGTCTTCATCCGCCAGCATAAACCGCTTGGGACCGCCGCTGGTTACGCTGGGGATCCGCCTCGCTCCAAAATCCTCCTCGTAATGCCTTGCCAACTCGTCTGTTTTTGCTTCAAATACCACATCTCCGCGGCAGCCATTATCAATGGAATACTTGATCCCGAATGCAATCAATGCCGCTCCAATCCCATAATATTTTCTCTTAGACGTTTCTGTCATCGTTGGGTTGCTGTGGGGCGCACTCTCCGCATAAAGGATATACACATATGCTTTCCTTCCTGCAATCTGGTATGCTGCCAGCGCAATGAGTTCCCCTTCATGCGTCTTCATCGCGTATTTGTCCACAGCAGGGTCCGACAGATATCCAGATTCCCAATCCGTCTGCCAAACCGGATCCCCGTGAGTGACCAACAAATCCGCCGGAGATGCAGGTTCGATCTCAACCGAAATGACATTTCCATCCTCATTTCGGATAACATACGGCACAAACAGCATTTCATCACCCCTTATGATTATAACACCACAAAATATAATCGTCAATCAAAGTTGATTCTATTAGAGATTTGCTAAATATCACTATTGAAAAATGCTTATAGCAAGAGCCGCCTTTCGACGGGCGGCTCTTGCTGTCGGCAGTCTCAATGGGGTGAGCTTAGGGCAGTCTCGGCGCACATAGGGTGCAACCCTACCATTGCGTTAAATCGTGTCGATAAACCGCAGGAAGGCGGCCTTGCCCTCATCGTTCCGGGCGTACACGCCGGCGTGCTCCAGTACCTTGGCGAACACAAGCCCCGTCTCCTTCTCCACGATGCCCAGGGCGTTTTCCCGGGTGATGGCGTAGTTGGGGGCGAAGCCCTCCGCCCAGTCGGCGTGTTTTTCCGTCAGCTCATTGGAGCGGAGGTCCGCGCCGGACACCAGGGCGTCGGCCACAGCCACCAGTTCGGCTTTCAGCCGCGCCGGGAGGACGGCCAGGCCCATCACCTCAATGAGGCCGATGTTCTCCTTTTTGATGTGGTGCAGCTCCGCGTGGGGGTGGTAGACCCCCAGGGGGTGCTCCGGCGTGGTGATGTTGTTCCGCAGCACCAGGTCCAACTCGAACTTCTCCCCCCGGCGGCGGGCGATGGGGGTGATGGTGTTGTGGGGATCGCCGTCGGTCTCCGCGAAGATGAACGCGCTCTCGTCGGTATAGCCGCGCCAGGCGGTCAAGATCCTGTCCGCCAGATTGACTAAGCGGGCGGGGTCGTCCGCCGTGAGGCGGATCACCGACATGGGCCACTTGACGACGCCGGCGGCCACGTCCTCATAGCCTGGGAAGGTCACCGGGGTCTCCACCGGGGCCTTCTCCATGGCGAAGGTGTAGCGCCCGCCCTGGAAGTGGTCGTGGGCCAGGATAGAGCCGCCCACGATGGGCAGGTCGGCGTTGGAGTCCACGAAGTAGTGGGGGAACTGGCCCACGAAGTCCAGCAGCTTGCCGAAGCAGGCCCGGTCGATCTTCATGGGCACATGCTCCCGGTTGAAGCAGATGCAGTGTTCGTTGTAGTAGACGTAAGGGGAGTATTGCAGGAACCAGGGCGAGCCGTTGATGGTGATGGGCACCACCCGGTGGTTCTGCCGGGCAGGGTGGTTGACCCGGCCGGCGTAGCCCTCGTTCTCGGCGCAGAGCTGGCACCGGGGGTAGGCGGAGGCGGGCAGGTTCTTGGCCGCCGCGATGGCCTTGGGGTCCTTCTCCGGCTTGGACAGGTTGATGGTGATGTCCAGATCGCCGTACTCCGTGGGGGCGATCCACTTCACATCCTTGGCGATGCGGTCCCGACGGATGTAGTTGGTGTCCTGAGAGAACTCGTAGTACCAGTCGGTAGCCGTTTTTGGGGACTGGGCGTACAGGGATTTGAATTGCAAAATACATATTTTACCTGTTGTCTATTCGTGCCGCCAAATCCCTGGCTCGTTGAAAAAAGCGGCCTTGTAAACAATTCACATTTTATTATTTGTTAAGTGGTGTTGGCCGATCCCGCTGCGGTAAGGGTACAAATAAGGGTCAAAAAGCCTTCGCTGGATTTGGTTAATATCTTTGTCGACGCCAAAAGGATGAGGACCCTGCTGACACAGTCATTTGGCCTTCAGCAGGTCTATACTAGTCTCAGAAAAGGAAGAGTATCATAAAGCCCCACTCTTGGAGATACACAGGAAGCGATTCGTTCCCGATCATGTAGTGCGGCAAGGGCCGGGTCGGAAGACCCGGTCCTTGCCATTTGGAAAGGAGGAGAATAAAACTATCCGAGGAGCAGCTGACTCCAATCGTTCTAATGTCGAACATGCCGCACGTGCGCAGTTGCAGAATACCCATGTAGAAAGGGCATCGTTATTGGAAAATGACCTGCAGCGTGTTGTAATAATAGAAGGGGACCTTGGTGTCCGAATGGGCAAAGTCAGAGAGGGTGTAGAACAAGTTATTTTCAGTCGGATCGTCTCCATAGGAGAACAGTTCCTGCTGCTCAAAATACGCCATCTGCGTGCGGAGCACGGGGGCATCGTTGTCTCTGCCGCTTGCCGCATAGATAAAGAAATCAAGGTCTGGATGCTCGTCCGCCGCCTCTTTCAGGTAGCGGTAAGCCTCTTCATTCGTAACTTCCGCCCCCATTGTCTCCCCCGCCATGCAGTTGGCGCTCATGGGAGAATACCACTTAAAATAGGGCAGTGCGTTGTGGAACATGTACCAAGTGCACATACCGCCGCGGGAGTAGCCGGAAAAGCATCGGTGGTCCCGGGAGGCAATCAGGCCCTCCTCATCGAAAGACTCCGTATAAACGGCATATTTGGGCTCGACCGCCGGAATCACATCTTCGATGATCTCAAGGTAAAAATTCGCGGGCAGACCTTCCCAGTTCCCGTCTCCCGCGGGGACCAATCCCGTCCTTTGCCGCTCCACGGCGTCCCCTTCCGCATCCATGTAATAGGTGGGGAACACAAGGATGACCGGCGGGACCTTGCCGGTAGCGAACAGGCTGTCGAGCTTACTTTTCAGGATATCGGCGGTCAGCACCCCTGGATCGTTTTTGTTACCGTGTATAAAATAGACGACGTCGTATTTCACCTCCCCCTTCGGGTCATATCCGTAGGGAAGATACACATTACAGTATTTCTCATAGGTCACGCCGTCCTCATACGCATCGGTGGTGTAATCGACCCGCTCGAACGTACCTTTCTGGTCGGTCCCATCGTCCAGAAGATTACATTTCTCAAACGTCGTGCCAGCCTTGATCACTTCTCCCGGCTCCGTGGTGATGATCTCGATGTCCTCCCGTGGCGGCTTTGAAGGCATCTGCGCTGTCTGGCTGTCTGCCGGAGAATTGGAAGCCACGGGGCGTTCGGTTTCCCTTGGCGTTCCGCCGTTCGAAGTGCATGCGGAGAGCAGCGATATACACAGGGCCGCGGTAATCGTGGTAGAGATCAGTTTGTTGTGAGCCAAAACTCCATCTCCTTTACAAGTTTTATCATATGATCCCTTTGCAGCCCGGATCATTTGAAGAACGTGTTCAGAGAGTGGTAATAGTAGTACGGAACGTAACGGTCGCTGTGATTCATGTTCGAAATCGTAATGGCAATATTGTTTGTCTCTTTGTCATAGCCATAGGAAAATTTGTCGCTTGTAAGCAGCGTTTCGACCATCTGTGTCTGCTTCTCAACGTTTTCCGCAGTACCCTTGCAGGTGTAAATGAAGAATTTCATGTCTGGGTTCGCGATGATCGGTTCCTCCAGGTAGCGGATCATGTCCGCATCGCTCTCCCACTCCCTTCCCTCCTCTGGGACACAGGCGTGGCTCATCGGCGCATAGTAACGGAAGTATTCAAAGGCATTGTGGAACATATTCCAAGTGGCGCAGCTTCCTCTGGAATAGCCGGTGAAGGCGCGATGATCCCTTGTTGCGATGAAATCTTCCTTTGTGGTACCGGTCAGATAGGTGTTGTACTTTGTCTCGACGGCAGGAAGGATGGATTCTGTTACCTCTTTGTAGAACAGGTTCGGCAGATCGCCGCTGCGGCCGTCTCCCGCCAAGTCTTCGCTGTCCTCATACATGTAAAAAGTCGTAAAGGCAATTATGACCGGATCGATATCGCCGTTTGCAAAGAGATTGTCCAGCAGATTGTATTCCTGCTGCGTAAACACCGTCTTATTGTGCTGCCCGTCTCCGTGCTGGAAATAGACGACATTGTATTTTGTGTCCTTATCCGCCGGGTCATAACAATACGGCAAATAGACGTAGACATGCTTTTCATAGGTGACGCCGTCACCGTAAACGTCGGTAGTGTATGTGAGATCTTCGACGGTCCCCTTCTTTTCCGCCTCTTCTTTGTAAGCGCTGGGAAGCCTCAGCCACGTTGTTTCATAAGTAAAATACTTGCCCGCCGGATAGGTAAATGCGGTAAAGCCCTCCGGCGCCTGCGGCGCCGCTGCCGACGGCTTTGGCGGCGTTGTTCCGCACCCGGCCAAAAGCATTATCATCGCTAAAACTACAGCGAACGTTCTAAGTAGTCTTTTCATATTGTTTTTTCCTCCTGGTTTCTGCCCCGACGGAGCATCGGGGACCCGTAGAAAATCAAAAAGGGCAAACACTCGATTTGCCCTTTTTGACGGTGGTCATGTGAAGCTTTCCCCGGGGGAGCAAATGGTGGGGTTTTACTCCTCCTCAGGATCGATCATCAGCCCGCAGGGGTCTCGGCGGGATCAACGAAGGTGTTGGCGGAATAGTTGATCACAACATTCAGGGGGAATTGGTAAGACAGGATCTCCGGGTCCTCTTCCGCCGTAGTCAGAGCCCCGTTCATCACCTTGGCCCCGCTGACGGGAGCGGAAAGGGTGATCTCCTTGGTCATTTCATCTTCATCGACTGTGCCGACTGTGTAGGTGCCCCGCAGGGTATAAGTCCAGTTGGTCACCTGGATGCCGGCGTCGATGTGCGCGATAACAGTCGTCTCGGTGTAGAGATATTCCTTATCGGAGACGAAAGTCAGGTCGCAGACCACACCGTCAATCACATCGCCCTGGCGGCCATCCTCATAATAGGCATAGGAGCGGGTATAGGTCTGTACATCGGGCGTCTTCGCCTGGCACCCAGCCAGAGCGACAAAGCAGAAAGCCATGGCAGCGATCAGGGCAAAAATCTTATACTTTTTCATACTATATTTTCCTTTCATATTAATGGAATGTTGATGGGTTGGGTCTCTCGGCTAACCACCATAACCGATACAGACACTATATAAGCACCTCTCGTTAAGAGCGGTTCTTATTCCGTTTTTTTACGTTTTTTTGATACGGGAAGGATCCCCTTCTTATCCAGCACCAGCATGACCGCGGAACTAATGGCCAGAACGCCCATAACGGCGGCCAGAGTAATCGTCAGTACCAGATACCAGGGCATGACCGACACGATTTTCGTATCGGATCCGATCCCATTCATCGCAGAGGACTGGCCGACGGCATAGATAATCCTCGCGGCGGACTCTCTCATGCAGGTGACAACATAGGCGTCATCCTTATACTCGTTGAGCTGCGGCGTTCTGGGATGGGATGGGTTATCGGGGCCGTCGTAGATATCGGTGCCCGTGCAAATAGCGCGGGGCGCATACATATATGCGGTAGGTCCGTTATCCATATCCGTGCAGGAAAATCCGTCGAATCCCCATTCGCCTCGGGCAACCCCCTCGATCAGATCGACACTGTCACCCGTCCACGTCGTACCAAGGCGGTTAAAGCCCGTCATAATGGCATGGGCATTGCCTCCGTCCTTGGAGAGGATGCCCTTGAACGCCTCCAGATAGATCTCGCGAATGGCCTGCTCATTGGCCCAGTTGCCGACGCCCTCACGGTGGGACTCGGAATCGTTCAGAGCAAAGTGCTTCTCGTAAACAATGACGCCCTTTGACTGGATCCCGACGCACTCCTCGGTCCCGATCTGGGAGGACAGGACCGGATCTTCAGAATAATACTCATAGTTTCTCCCGCAGAACGCATTTCTGTGGATATTGGCGCCAGGGCCGTACAGGCCGTTAGAGCCGGAGTGCAAGCCGTCTTCGCCGATGATTTCGCCGACCCTGTGCGCTACCGCTTTATTCCATGTGGTCGCTCTCAGCGTCGAACTGGGGAACGCGGTGCCCGCGCCGCCGGAGACAAAGGTAGAGGCGAATCCGCAGGGACCGTTCTGGTCGCTGGTAGCAGGCTTTGCAATAGACGGAACGCTCTTCGTGTTGTGCTGCCCCAGCAGCACCAGGCTCCGCATCTCAGCAAAAGACATCTGATCGAGCAGATCTTCAAAGGTCCACGTTTTATTGTACTTTTCTATGGTGCCGTCGCGATCAACTCCCACAAAGTCAGCCAGAACCAGCCCGTTCTCCGCCTTCATAGTGGGCATTTTCGCCTGCGAGGCATCCTCAGGCTTTGTAAACTGTTCGTTGACTAAGCCCTGATAGATGGCGTCATTTATATCGAGCGCGACTTTGCTCTGAAGCATGGTCTCGATAGACGTATCGTCAAAGGATCCCCTCCAGTCCTTGCGAGTCACATAGCTGACGGTCTGGGAACCATTATCAAACAAGTTGATGTCGGCTTCGTCGAAGTGATTGGTGATCGCGGCGCCCGTCTCAGCGGAAGTCGCATAGGTGGTGGTATCCACCGTATCCTGCACGAATTTATAGACCAGGCTCTCATTCGTGTTGTATGTCGTCTTTGACAGCACTATTTTGGACTTGTCCGCCTGCTTCTCTGTCAGGATGTGGTTCACCGCATCGTGCGCGCCCTCGGCGACTGTGATGTAATAATCGCCGTCATCCATGATATAGGTCTTTGCGGTCACAGCGTCGTAGGTGGCCAGCTGGCGCTTCTCAAAAGAAACCGTCACTGTCTGAGAGTCACCGGGCTGGAGCAGATCCGTCTTCTCAAAGCCCACCAATTGGACCGACGCCTTTTCGATCCCGTTGTCCTGGGCGTACTGCGAATAGGGCGTCTGGGCATACACCTGGACGACTTCCTTGCCGGCGGCCTCACCGGCGTTCTTGACCGTGACCGTCACCTGGAACCGGCCGTCCTCTTCAGCCACCTGGAACCCTGAATACTCAAACTGGGTATAAGACAGGCCCTCGCCAAAGGAGCGGGCCACGATATCGGAATAGGCAAAGCTGTCCGTGTTGCCAAGGACATAGTCCTCGTAGCGAGTCTCATAGTAACGGTAACCGACATAAATGCCTTCACGATAAACGTTATAGAACTTCTGGCAGAGGTTGGCGTCCTCCGACTCCTGCGCGGATTTCGCGGCATAACCGCCCTCCGTCCACTGACCATAGACATTGGTGCCAAAGTTATAGATGGAGGGTTCCCGGAGGATATCGTAGCAGTACGTATCCGCCAGCTTGCCGGAGGGATTGACTGTGCCGTTCAAAATATCTCCGATGACCTCGACGCCGGACTGGCCGGTCGCGCCGATCCACAGAGCCGCGTCAACGCCGTAGACGTCGTCAACCGCGTCGCTCAAAAAGTCGATCTGCATAGCGTTGCTGGTATTCAGCAGGACGACAATCTTCTTGATCTTGCCCTCGTCTTTCAGCGCCTTCAGGCCTTTCAAAAGGTCTCTTTCCGCCTTGTTCAGTTCCAGATAGTTGTTGCCGGTCTTGCTGCCTTCCTCTTTTGTCAGAGCGTCAGTGCAGATGATCTCTTTGTCCTCGGGGCCGACTTTGGAGACACCGGAGCAGATATCATAGCCCTCGCCCGAATTTCTCGCGAACACGACGACGGCCACATCGCACTTCGTCATCTCCGCAAAGGAGGCGTCGGAGGAAAAGACATCCCAGGGGACCTCGCCGATGGTAAAGGGCTCCGTTCCGGTCATGGGGGGGACGGAACTGTTATAGTCCTTGCCCGCCCCGTTTTTGTAAAACTCCTGGCTCGCCTCATTCAGATTGAAGCCGGATTCTTTTAGGGCAGAGGCAAACGTGGCGCCGTTGCCGCCGGTCTGACCGGAACCCGTACCGGAGGTCACCACCGACTTGGACGCCGTGCCGAACAGGGCGACAGAGGCGTTCGGTTCCAGCGGCAGCGCGGCATTACTGTTTTTCAGCAGGACAATGCCCTCTTTGGCGACTTCCTTGCAGACTCTGTCGCCCTCCTGCATCAGAGCCTCGTCATCATAGACCTCCCTGCCCGCTTCATTCAGCAGAACGTTCCCGGCGGCGTCTTTTTTGGTGAACTCCGAGGAAAACAGCACGGCACCGGTGCCGGTGGTGGTCGTCTCCTTGATGCCCAGCGCCCAGTTTATCGTATCCTGGAACCGCTTTTCCACGAACACGCCGACAGTCAGCAGGATCGCCAGACACAGGGTAATGCACAGAAGAGAAAGCCATAATTTCGACAGTTTTTTCTTCACTTCCCACCACTCCTTTTCACTGATAGAATTTCAACATCGCGTTGTAGAAATCCGCCAACCAGGCGTTATAATCGTGCCCGGACGACTTTTTGTAGATCATAACGGAATTCATGCCGTCAGTGAACTTGCCGGGGAGTTCCTCCATCGCGCTCTTGTAGAATGCCACGTGAGACTCGTTCGCTCCGCCCACAGTGTCGGCATCGCCGGTGCCGTTATACCAGAAGTTGATGTCATAGGAGGCATAATCGGGGGACGTCAACGCCTCCTTCAGTTCGCTCACCTCTGTCCAAACGCCGGAGAAGTTGCCAAAGTTGGCGATATAGTCCAGATTCTGCATAAGGCCGGATTTCATAACCGTCATGCTGCCGCGGGAGACGCCGCAGAACGCGCGGTGATCCCGGGTCTCGGTCAACTTGGCGCTGGACGTGTCACCTTCCGCATAAGTGGAATACTTTCCCTCCACCGCAGGGATCAAATCATTTCTCAATTCGGCCGCAAACTTGCTCGTCCAGCCGTCGGGATCGGGGTCGGCATTGTACTCCTTCTGCGTTGTATAAGGCGTTTCAGGAGAGTACCAGGTGGGCGTGACAATGATGACCGGCTCGCAGAGATGCTGTGCCACCATGTTTTCCAGAACATTGATGACATCCTTGCCTTTGAAGGTCAGCCAGCACTTCTCATCCTCGCCTGTGCCGTGCAGGAGATACATCACATTGTATTTCTGGGAGGCGTCGTATCCGTAGGGGAGGTATACCTCGGCGGTTTTTGTCAGCTCGATCTCTTTCCCTTCGTTTTCGGGCAAAGATTCAAGATAATAGGACCGCGTCGTATAGGTGATCTCCTCAATTGTACCGACATTGGCGGGAGCCGTCTTCAATTCCTCTGAAACGCGCCCTCTCAGGATAAAGTCTGTCTCATAGACGCCGTCCTCCGGGCATACTCCATTCACGAAATTGTGGGTATGAGACGGCGTTTCACTAGGCTTCTGACTCCCGGCGCTGCACCCAGAAAGGCCGATGCAGCACGCCAGCAGACAGAGCGCCAGCCCAAAAGAAATCGCAGCTTTTTTCATGTAATACCCTCCTTTTTCTCTTTTCCGTTTCCTCATGATATAGGCCCGAAAGCCTGTTATTGAAAATATACAAAAAACGCTGTTCCCGCACAACGGAAACAGCGTAATTTGTGGTTTAACCGCGTAAATAGCACTCTATTCCGGCATGAAAATGGCGTCAAGATAGAAGATGCCATTTCTGGCGCTGGCAGTAAGCGCACCGCCGTATTTATTGGCGATCCTCATCATGCTCTTCATGCCAAATCCGTGGTAATCGGAGTCCTGCTGAGTCTTTGGGAGTCCGTTTTCAAAGATGACGTCTCCGCAGGGATTTTCCTCATGCAGGATGATGATCCCATCTTCGCTCCGTGCTGTCAGGGAAATGAATCTCTCCTTGCCTTCTGGGAGCTTTTCGACCGCCTCCACGGCATTGTCAACGGCATTTTTCAAAAATGTGTAAATTTCCAGGTCCTCCATAAAGTCCAGGTCGGGCCCATTCACATAACAGGTAAACTGGATCCCCTGTCCTCTGCACAGCTCTCTTGCCTCCGTGAGCACCACATCCGCTGCGCTGTTGCCGGTATCCACCTTGTCGTCGTATGCCTCAATTGCCTCGTTCAGTTTTTGAATCATCCCGGCGTCAAGGTCGCTGCGGAAACTGTTCACGATTTTTTTGAGGTCGTGATACTTTTCGTTTACCAGTTCCGTTCGTTCTTTGCTCTGCCGCCACTGGTCCTCCTGGGTGCGCAGTATCGCCCTCATGGCCTGGAGCTCGATATTCAGCCTCTGCTGCCTGATCAGTTCATACTGCATCACGAGAAGGAGCACACTGCCGATGGCGTTATAAAACGAGTTTACAGTCAATTCAATGGTGGTCAGGCTGGCCCAGCCTCTGACATATTGGTTGAGCGTATAAAAACCGAGGCTGAAGATCAGGGCAAGCGTCGAGAAACTGCCCATCTGCAAAGCCGATATATTCTCATTCCCGCTTAAACTTCTGCCGTGAAATACCCTCCAGATGAGATAATATCCGGCAGAGAAAAAGACGATATCCAGTACAACGATAGCGCTGCTATAATCAAAGGCGGCGCCTATCGCGGGGATACTGCGCAGCGCAAGCTCCAGGCTGCCGCAGATCTGTTGGGCAAGGAACCCGCTTGATCCGACCGTCAGCGCTACCCAGACCGAGGACTTGCAACACACGACGACATAAATGACGGAGAAAAAATAAACAAGATAGACATTGGTGCCGCTCTCCAGGAAAAGCCAGCCAAAGCGTCGTGAGACCCAAAGCAGGCCGCCGCCCAGGATCCAGAAAAGCGCAGAGCGCAGGCGGGAATGGTCCCTTTTGGGCAGAGATGTCCAAAAAATCGTCACCCCACCTAATGCCTGCCACAGCATCCCCACATCTCTGAGACTTGAATACCATTCCGGCGTGTTATACATCAGAAACTACCTCCCTTGTATCGTGCAAGGTCCTCCAAAAAATCCTTACGGCGGTTTCTGCTGATATTGAGCTCGTGTCCTCTCACCTTGACAAAATACCCCTTGACTTGTTCTACATATCTGAGATTGACGAGATAACAGGCGTTGCAGCGGGAAAAGGCCGCCCCACTCAGATCCTGCTCGATTTTTGACAGCGTTCCCCAGACACGATATTCTTTCTCGACGGTGTGAAAGATCAAGTCGTGCCCGCTTACCTCAACATAGATGATGGAATCGATCTTGATCAGGAATGTTTCCTGTTTTGTCTTCAACGTCAGCCACTTTTCCGGACTGGTCCGGGACAAGACATTCAGGATCCGGGTGAACTTCGGTTCAAAGGGACCATACATGAGCGGCTTAAGGATATAGTCAAAGGCGTTCACTTCATAGCCGTCTATGGCATACTGCGCCAGGTTTGTCACAAATACAATCATCACGTTTTTATCCGACTTTCGTATCTCCCGCGCGGCGTCGATGCCAAGCATATCCGGCAGACGAATATCCATAAACAGCAGATCAAAATTCCGCTTATAGCTGCCAATCAGCTTACTCCCTGTGTCAAAAACCTTCGCCGTATAGGAAAAGCCGTTGTGCTTTGACTTATATCTCTCTAAGAAGCCGATCAATTTGTCGCTCTGCGCCTTTTCATCCTCCAATATCCCGATCCTCAGCATACGCTTTCCCTCCTTTCCGTCCCTTATCATGTCCATTCACACCAGACATGCTTTCAAAGTCTTTGCGCGTTTAATCACATAGTTTCGTCGGTGATGGAGGACATGGCCTCGTCCAAGCTGGCGCCCTGGGCCACAGCTTCCTTCCGCCATGGCAGGCCCTCCTCACACCCCGGAGTAGGCGGAGAAACCGCCGTCGATGGGGATGCACACGCCGGTGATGAAACTGGCGGCCTCGTTGTTCAACAGGAACAGCACCGCCCCGGCCAGTTCCTTCTCGGTGTCGCCGAAGCGGCCCATGGGGGTGGCGGCCAGGATCTTGCCCGTGCGGGCGGTGGGGGTGCCGTCGGGGTTGAACAGCAGGGCGGCGTTCTGCTTGGTGGAGAAGAAGCCGGGAGCGATGGCGTTCACCCGGATGCCCACCTTGGAGAAATGGACGGCCAGCCACTGGGTGAAGTTGCTGACGGCGGCCTTGGCCCCGGAGTAGGCGGGGATCTTGGTCAGAGGGGTGTAGGCGTTCATGGAACTGATGTTCAGGATATTGCAGCCCGCCCGGCCGATCATCTGCCGGGCGAAGGCCTGGGTGGGCAGCAGGGTACCGATGAAATTCAGGTTAAACACGAACTCCACCCCGCTCTTATCCAGGTCGAAGAAGCTCTTGGTGTCGGCCTCGATGTCCCCCACCTCGAAGTACTCCTTGTCGGTGGAGGCCCGGGGATTGTTGCCGCCGGCTCCGTTGATGAGGATGTCGCAGGGACCCAGGTCGGAGCACACCGCGTCGGCCACGGCATAGCACACATCTTTGTCCAGCACGTTGCAGGCGTAGGCTTTTGCCACACCGCCCTCGGCAGCGATCTCGTCGGCAAAGCCCTGGGCGGCCTTCTCGTTCAGGTCCAGCAGGGCCACTTTCGCGCCGGCCCGGGCCAGCACCTTGGCGAAAGCGGAGCACAGCACGCCGCCCGCCCCGGTGACAACGGCTACTTTCCCGGTCAGATCGGTGTTCAAAACGTTCTTTTCCATAGTGGTTTCCTCCTTAGTTCAGCAGCTTTGGGCCTTCTCGCCGTCAAGTTTATCCAGCATATCCCAGACGCCCATCATGTACATCACGCCGAGGGCTCGGTCATACAGGCCGTACCCGGGCCGGACGGTGCCGGGGCCCTCGTTCCACAGATGGCGGCCGTGATCCGGGCGGATATATCCGTCAAACCCGCAGTCGTGATACGCCTTGAGGATGTCCAGAATGCCGGTGTCGCCGTCGCAGTCCCGGTGGGAGGCCTCGGAGAAGTCGCCGTTGGGGAAGTGCTTGACGTTGCGGATGTGGGCGAAGGCGATACGGTCACAGTGTTTGCGCACGATGTCGGCCACGTTGTTGTGGGGGTCGGCGTTCAGGCTGCCGGAGCACAGCGTCAGGCAGTTATACGGGTCGTCCACCATGCTGAGGAAGCGGTCGATGGCCTCCCCGTTCACCAGCAGGCGGGGCAGCCCGAAGATGTCCCACGGGGGATCGTCCATATGGACGGCCATCTTGATATCGCACTCCCGGCAGGTGGGCATGATCGCCTCCAGGAAGTACTTGAAGTTCTCCCACAGCTTCTCCTTGGTGACAGGGGCATAGGCCTTGAACAACTCGTCCAGCCTGGCCATCCGCTCCGGCTCCCAGCCGGGGAAGGTCATGTGGTACTTCTCAGTAAAGGACATGACGTAATCTGCCATCTCCTTGGGATCTTCGTGGATCTTGGACGCCTCGTAGTACAACGCGGTGGAGCCGTCCCCCACCGGGTGGAACAGGTCGGTGCGGGTCCAGTCAAACACGGGCATGAAGTTGTAACAGATCACCTTTACCCCAAAGGGCGCCAGGTTGCGGATGGTCTGCTTGTAGTTCTCGATGTGCTGATCCCGGGTGGGCAGGCCGATTTTGATGTCGTCGTGGACGTTGACCGATTCCACCACGTCGGCGTTGAAGCCGGCGGCCTTGATCTGATCCACGACCACCTTGATCTCCTCCGGCTGCCACACCTCGCCGGGCATCTTGTCGTGGAGGGCCCACACGATCCCCTCCACGCCGGGGATCTGCCGGATATCGGACAGCTTGATCTGGTCGTTGCCTTCGCCGTACCAGCGCCAGGTCATTTTCATTGTGATACCTCCTTGTCGTTCGGTCTGATTGAAAACGGCACCGCCGCACGGTGAGGGGCGGCGCCGTTTGAATCTGCTTTACTGCTTGTCCGGGGTGCAGGGGTACTTCTTCATGGCCTCGTCCAGGCTGGCGCCCTGGGTCACGGCTTCCTTCCGCTGGGCGTTCACAGCCTGGATCTCCTTCATCTTCTCGCCGGTGAGGGAATAGCCCTTCATGGCGATCAGCGTGGCCGCCCAGGCGATCATGGGGATCACGCAGAACATGACGATCACCGCCACCTTGATGCCGGTGGAGTAGGGTGTGGCGTCGTTGGGCAGCGTGTTCACCCCGGTGGCGATCAGGAAGATGATGGCCACCAGTGACTGGGCCAGGGAGGACACCAGCTTATCCACCAGGGAGAACAGCGTCCCCATGATGCCGGGGATGTACTTGCCGGAGCGGTAGGTCTCGTAGTCGGAACAGTCGGCCACCATGGGGATGGGCATATCCGCCGTGGCGTAGTACGCGCCGTAGCCGATGCCGAAGAACACGATGAACAGGATGGTGTACAGATTGATGGCGCCGCCGCCGTTGAACGGGAAGGACAGGGTAGTCGCGGGATTGCCGTGGGAGTTGATCAGCAGCAGGGCCAGCACGCCCACATAGCAGATCAGGGCCACGGAGACATAGCGGATCAGAGAGGCCCGCTGGCCCTTCTTCTGGGAGGTCCGCATGGACAGCAGGAAGAACGGCACCGCGCACACATAGCCCAGCACCATCATGGGCAGGTACAGGGCGTTGTAATTGCCCATCACGATGCCGTACAGCGCCAGCAGCACCGTGGTATTGGTGGCGATGGCCAGGGCCAGCTTGCAGCCGCCGCCGGCCACCATCAGCCGCTGCATGGGCTTGTTGTTCTTGATGATCTCCACGTACTCGGAGAGCTTCACCTTCTCCTGGGCGCCGCCGATGCCGTAGAACTCCGGCTTGTCCTTGGCCGCGATGCCGATGATGGCCAGGGCGGTGAGAGCCACGGAGATGACGATGCCCACGGGGGTGATGATGCGCCACACCACGGGGTTGGCGATCCCGGAGACATCGAGGATCTTTTTCCCCGCCTCGTCCAGGATGAAGTTCCCCGCGGCGTCCACCTTATACACGTCGAACGCGGCCTTGACCTGGGGGATGAGGAACTGCATCACGCCCATGCCCAGCAGGGAGCCGATGGTGTTGAAGATGGTGAACATGGGCCGCTGGTTGGGGTCGTTGGTGAGCACCGTCTGGCCGGCGCGGGTCACCGAGGTCTGGAAGGTGTAGCCGATAACCCAGATGAAGTAGATCACCACGAAGGCCACATAGCGCAGCCACATCATGCTCTCCGGGATGAAGGGGGTCAGGATGTAAAGAGCGATGACCGACACCGCCATGATGGCGGAGCCGATGATCATGAATGGACGGAACTTGCCGATGGGGGTGCTGGTGCGGTCCATCATCGCGCCGATGATGGGGTCGGTGACGGCGTCGCACACCCGCATGACGGTGACCATCAGCGAGGCGAAGATGCCCAGGTGCAGGATGTTGTCGCCGAACTGGGCCACATAGGCCAGGATCAGCACAAAGTAGACGTTGGTGGCGCCGTTGTTCATGGGGAACAGCGCCAGCTGATACATTTTTGCCCGGTTGGTCACAGCGCCCGCCGGGTTTTCGTTGTTTGCCATCTTGACTCCTCCCTCTCTCTTATACCCAGTTCTGGCCCTTGCCCTCGCCCTTTTTCAGGATGTAGTCGGGGTTGGGCCTGTCCACATAGCGGATGACGGCCTCGTCGGTCAGCTCCCCGCTCCGGGCCTCCAGCTTCACCTCGCCGCTGAGCGGCACCCGGAAGGTGAACACGTGCTCGCCGGCCTGCTCGCCCACCTTCTCCCCGTTGGCGTACAGGGCCACGGCCTTCCGGTTGGAGTAGACCTTCACGGCAGTGGTGGCCTCGTTCCGCTCCGCGTACCGCTTGGAGCAGATGTGGACAAAGGGGTCCTCGCTCCACCAGGCCTTGTAGAGATAGAAGCTGTCCTTCTTGATCTTCCGGTCGAAGGTCACCAGTCCCTTGTGGTTCATCCCCGGCTCGCCGCCCTGGTCCCGGGCGTCGGCGGCGAAGTCGAACATGTTCCACACATGGGTGGCCCACATAAAGGGCCGCTTGGCGAAGCAGTTCAGCAGGTACTCGTGGTACACGCACTGGTACTCCTCCGTCTGATCCTCCCGCTTCGGGTGGGAGGAGTGGAGGTTGGTCATGGCTTCGCAGCCGTACTCCGAGTAGCCCAGAGGGCGCTTTGGGTACTTCCAGTGGAAGAAGTCGATCCACAGGTCGTTGAGGAACAGCCCCGGCACATACCAGCCCAGGTACAGGTTCCAGCTCACCAGGTCGCTGATGTGGGCCACCTTGTTGAAGAGCCCGCACATGGCGTAGCAGGCCAGGGTGGTGGGCCGGGTGGGATCCATCTGATGTACCAGGTCGTTCAGCACACGGTGGTTATCCAGCATGTCGGCCTTGTCCTTGGTGGAGATGGTGATCTCGTTGGACAGGCCCCAGGTGACGATGGAGGGGTGGTTGTAGTTCTGGACGATGAGCTCCTTCATCTGGGTGATGGTGTTCTCCCGGCCGTTGGGCATGTGCTCCGAGATATAGGGGATCTCCGCCCAGACGATCATGCCGTATTTGTCGCAGAGGTCATAGAAATACTGGTCGTGCTGGTAGTGGGCCAGGCGGATGGTGTTGACCCCCATCTCCCGGATGAGCTCCATGTCTTTGTCGTGGTGCGCTTTGGTGATGGCGTTGCCGATGCCCTTCCAGTCCTGGTGGCGGGAGACGCCGCGGAGGGGGTAGGGGCGCCCGTTGAGGAAGAAGCCCTTGTCCGGATCCACATGGAAGGAGCGCACGCCGAAGGGGGTGCTGATCTGATCCACCGCCTGCCCGCCCACGATGAGGTCGGCCTCGCAGGAGTACAGGTAGGGATCCTTCACCCCGTCCCAGAGATGGACGTTGGGGATGGTGAGGGTGACGTCGGTCCCCTCGCCCCGGGCCGCCACCGCGCCCTCTGCGTCCACCAGCCGGACAGCCACGCCGGCGCCCTCGGCGTTGTGGAAGGTCTCCACCCGGACGGTGCCGTCTTTGCCGGACACGGTGGGGGTGACCTTGATGCCCGGACCGCCCCAGAAGTCCAGGTCGAAGTGGTCCTTATCCACCACGATGAGCCACACGTCCCGGTAGATGCCGCCGTAGAAGGTAAAGTCGGCCTTCTGGGGATAGACCCGGTCGTTGACGGAGTTGTCCACCGCCACGGACAGGTCGTTGGTGTCCGCCAGCACATCGGTGACGTCGGCCCGGAAGGTGGAGTAGCCACCGTCGTGGGTCATGACCTCTCTGCCGTTGAGGGTGACGGCGGCGGAGGCGTTGACCCCCCGGAACTCCAGGTAGACCCGCTGGGCCTGGGGGTCGAAGTCCGGCCTGGGGAAAGTTCTGCGGTAGCGGCAGGTGCCCCGCCAGTAGTCGTTGCCGCCGTCCTGTCCGTCCACCGCGTTCCAGGTGTGGGGGATGTCTACCGCCTGCTCGCTGCCGTCAGGGCTGGTGAACTGCCAGCCCTCGTTCAGTTTGATCATTCTTCTCAAAGTTCTGTTTCCTTCCCTCTTTGTTAGAAAAATGCCCGTATATCCGTGCGTCAGGAAAACAACCGACATGTTAAATAAGTTTACTGGGAGCCAGTATTTTGAACTGGCCCCCAGCTCAAATGTTTTGTGCAAGGAAATGCCTGTGTTTATAAACTCACCAATATATACTAATATGTTAATTAAAATATATTATATGGGGCGATTTTATACAATAGGAACAGCGCAATTTGTTGATTTACCGCGCAATCGGCTGAACTGTCCCAGCCCCTGTCAGGCAAAAATGTGGCGCATCTGGGCATCTGCCTTCTGGCCATTTTCTGCTTCCTCCATATGTGATCTATTTATGGGGCAAAAAAGAACTGTAGGGACACAACTTTTCGCCATGCCTCGTACATTCCTTTCTGGCGATTAAAATCGGGCCGGTAATCGCGGCCCTTTGCAATCTCCGCGATATGCTCTGTGGTGACGATCTTCCCACTCAGGTGGGGGTATGATCATTCCATCTAGGCTGTCAATGGATATCACAGTCAGTATATTTACGGTTAAGGGCACGGCAGCCAGCCGTGCCTTTTTCCGTATCATTGCCAAAGCTGTTAGAATGGGAGAGCCTTGGTCTGACGTAGCCCTTAGCAACTCTCGGCAGGTTTTGTAGACTACGCATAAGTCCACATTATTCGGACCGGCATTTCAACTGCGGCATCGCCGAGGGGAACATTACGGCGGTGGCGGCCGGGGCGGCCTTCATGGGGCTGGTGCCCTTCGCCTCCAGCTTCGCCATGTTTGCGGCGGGCCGTGCCTTTGAGCAGGTGC